>JALRAP010000044.1 GCA_023262505.1 Bacteroidia bacterium | reverse complement strand
AAGCGTTTTTATAAAATGTCGATAAAAAATTTAATCGAAATCAGCTCCTTGGTAACAAAAAGCAAGGGAGGTTCATTATCTAATATTATTGATAATGAATCAATTAAAGATTCTTTGAAGTACCAAAGACTTATCGAGGGTCTAGCCCGCGGAGATTGGCAAACAGACCTTGAGGCAGAGTTGGAAATTTATGGGAAAAGACCTGGTGGTAAGACTTTTGAAATGCTCAAAACCAGAGCTAAGGATAGGTTGATAAATCTTATTTTTCAAAGTGACGCCTCAAAGATTTTCAAAGGTCAGGGCGAGCGCTCTTTGTTCAACGCGTATAAATGTTTGCTGTCAGGGGTTTTATTGTATTATAAGGAGAAATTTAATTCTGGCAGTGATCAATTAAAACAGGCAATCAAAATTGCCAGAAATTTCGAGCATACAGATGTCGAATTGATGGCCTTGCGCTCTTTAAGGCAATTTGCAAGCTTTTCGGGAGACGATAAAAACTACCACAAATACAACGAACAGATAAAGAAAGCGCATGATAAGCTTCGAGCTGAAATGCTGGCTCAAGAACTTAATCAGGATTTGCACTTGGAGTTGGTGAAAGCTGTTGAACTAAGTGATGAATGGAAGCAGACTTTAGAGCGCAATTATGCTCGAATGCATGAATTGGTAAAGGAACATGATTCAACATTAATAAAAATTAACGCTTACAAGCTTTTTGTGCGTTACCATCAAGTCAAAGAAGAATACGAGGAGGCGATTAATTTTGGACTGGAATTCAAAGAGTATTTGAAGAAAAGCAGTTATAGATTTGTGAAAGTTAGGATTGCAGAGATTAGCCTTAATAACTTATACAATTGTTTGTTTTTAAGAGACTATAATCGTGGAAGTCAGTTCGCCTTAGATGGTGAGGAGTACTATGATCCAGGTTCAATTACTTGGCTAATTTTTAAGGAATATCATTTTCTCCTTTGTATGCACACATCTCAGTTTGGCAAGGCTGCACAAATATTTAATAGTGTATTAAGGCATCCTGCGTTTAATTCCTATCCCGCCCCCAACGTGGAGAAATGGCGGATATTTGAAGCTTACTTGGAGTATGCCGAGCCGATTTCTTCGCAGGCACGTAGCAAGTTCAATGTATCTAAATTTTTGAATGAGGTGCCGGTCTTCACCAAAGATAAAGCAGGTTACAATCTTTCCATCATCATCGCTCAAGTGTTGTTGGCGGTAAAAACCAACGAGCTGCATCGTGTGTTTGATCGGGAAGAATCCCTGAAAATTTACCTTTCTAGGTACATCAAAAAGGAAAAAAACTTGCGTAGTTACTATTTTTTGAAAATGATTCAGGTAATGGTCAAATATGATTTTGATCCGATGAAGACATCACAGATAGCCGATAAGTTTTTCATGAAAATGAAACAGTCGGGACAAGCCAGTCCAGAGACATCCGAAATCATTCCCTACGAATGGTTATGGAGCGACCTGATGACAAGGCTGCGCGAGATCAAATCCAATGCAAACAACTGATATATGATCCAGATACGTCCTGCAAATTCAACTGATGCGTCGAGGATTGCAGCCATTTACAACGATGCGATACTGCACGGAACCGCTACTTTTGATACCGAGGAGAAGTCTACAACAGAACGAGTCCAATGGCTTGCCGAGCATGTAACGGATAATCTGCCGGTGTTGGTAGCCGAGCAAAATGGTGTGGTAATAGCTTTCGCAGCACTCAACAAATGGAGTCCGCGCAAAGCGTATGACACAACGGCTGAGGTTTCCTTCTATGTGGATGCCGCCTACCGTGGAAGGGGAACCGGAAAAATACTGCTGGAGCAGATTGTTTTGGCAGGGAAATCGGTTGGATTGCATTGCCTTGTATCACGCATCACCGAAGGTAACATGGTCAGTATTTCCATGCATGAAAGGCTGGGTTTTTCCCACATCGGCGTTATGCGACAAGTGGGTAAGAAGTTCGGCAAGTTCCTAGATGTGCACTTGATGCAAAAGCTGCTGGATTAAACAGCTCGTTCAAGGTTTTTTCCACTCCACACTTTCCATTAAAGTGACGATGTCCTCGCGAAGGAATTTGATAACTGGCGCCAATGAGTCTGGTTGTGGTGCAACGTTAAAGTATAATGCACCACGCAAGAAATGCTCAGTGGAGTCGGTTACGAAAAATTGAATAGGGGAGGCCGCGCTTCCGCCGATGTCGTATAGGATGCCGAAGCTTTTGCCAGGCCTCACAAATGAGGATTCTTCAATTGATTCGGCTTTCAACGTATGTTTGTAAACCAACGTTCGCGATTCTTCAAGCAATTTTGGAAGATCGCCATTGATTTCCTTGTAGCTCAAGAACAGGTCGCAATCAAATTGCGGAAAGCGAAGATATTTCCAGCAGGGTTGCGCAACCGAATCTTTGTAAGGAAGGATCTTTGAGTATGTGGGAATAGAAAAAACAAATGGGCACGGATAGCCATCGTAAAGCTGTTGCTCTTTTTTGGGTAGTGCGATTCGGAAGTAACCTTTGGGCTTCGGTGTGGGGTTATCGGAACATGATACGACAGCGAACGCCAACAAGCAATACGATAGTAAAAGGGTTGAGCGATTCTTCATCCCCGCAAAGAAAGCAACAAAAGAGTCAATTATGGATGACGATTTCAGAAGGCTGGGCCCTCGTCTGATCCATTTGCCGAGCCGTTGTCATACGTTTGCGAGCCAACAGCACTTGGCGCATGGTCGTCGTTGCGCTTGGCCCCCAACATGGTCATTGTATCGGCAATGATTTCGGTGGCATAACGCTTATTGCCGTCTTTATCGTCCCAGGAGCGGGTACGGATTTTGCCTTCAATGTAAACCAAGGAGCCCTTGCGCAGGAATTTTTCGGCGCTTTCGGCCAGTCCGCGCCACATCACCACATTATGCCATTCGGTTTGGTCAACTCGTTGACCATCCTTGGTTTTATATGATTCGGAGGTTGCCAAGGGGAATTTGGCCACTACGGCACCACCTTCCAGGTGTCTTACTTCAGGGTCTTTACCCAAGTTGCCTACGAGTATCACTTTGTTGATTCCTGACATGAT
Source organism: Bacteroidia bacterium (assembly GCA_023262505.1). Lineage (GTDB taxonomy): Bacteria > Bacteroidota > Bacteroidia > AKYH767-A > OLB10 > JALRAP01. The sequence continues at coordinate 17,717 of JALRAP010000044.1, read as the reverse complement.
TCGGTTTGTTTGTGTGTTTGTGTGGTTCAAATGGATGTCACTTTATGGCGATCATCTATTACAAACTTAAAAAACGGATTTCAAAAAATCAAACGATTACGGGTTATAATCTTGGAAATGTGAAATGAAAACTTGTTCAATCAATCGTGGTACCGCATATCTGTTCAGGTCTTTTTCATTGACAATCAATAGACCATCATCCGAAATGGCTTTCTTATCGTAGCCACCTTCAACGATAAAAAACCTGGAGTGAATGGTTTGATGACTCAGCTTGTGAGGTTTGGGTTCGATGATATCTACAACGCTGTTTTTGCGATTGCCGACTAGTTTTTTCCATAATTCGGTTTCGCGCATTTCCGGTTCGGTTAGGAGTTTGGTCGACTCCATGATAGGCGGTTCATGCAGCTCCTGCCAAATACCTGCATCCGTTCTTTTTTTGAGTAGCAATTGGTTTTGGTGATTGAAGACAAGATAGTTGAAGTATCGGTCGCGGACTTTTGTCTTAGAGGATTTGATTGGCAGCTGATTTACGATCCCTTTTCGAAGGGCCACGCAAGTTTCGTTAAATGGACAGATTTGACAATCGGGGTTTGAAGGTTTGCAAAGCATTGCACCAAACTCCATCATCGCTTGATTGTGCGTGGCGGGATCGCGTTGACTGAGCAATTGGTTAGCCAATGCATCCAATTGTTTTCGGGTTTTGGGTTGATCTATTGGATCACTGATGCCATGCATCCTGGTTAACACCCGCATTACATTCCCATCCACAACAGCATAGGGCAATCCAAAACAAAAAGAGGCAATGGCAGCAGCAGTGTAGGGACCTACCCCGGGAAGTGATAGCAGTCCTTGGTATGTATTTGGAAAGCTACCAAGATGCTTATTTACAACCTCTTTGGCGGTTGCGTGCAAATTTCTGGCACGGCTGTAATATCCTAATCCTTGCCAAAGCCTCATTACATCCTCCAACGGTGCGTTGGCCAAATGGGAAACCGTTGGGTAATTTTCTATAAATCTTTGAAAATAAGGCAGTCCTTGATCCACCCGAGTTTGTTGTAATATGATTTCGGACAACCAAACTCCATAAGGATCAATGGTTTGTCTCCAAGGAAGGTCTCGTTTGTGCTGATGGTACCATGAAACCAGGCTTTCTGAAAATCGCATTTGTGGATTGTTTCTTTAAAGATTTCTGGGTAATAATTTTGAATATCAAACAAATATGATATCTTTGCACCCCCAAATTAAACCATAAATACAATGACAAAAGCAGAACTAGTTGCCGAAGTTGCAACCAAGACCGGAGTTGAAAAGCTGGCTGTTCAGCAGACCATCGAAGCTATGATGAAGGTCATCAAAACTTCCTTGCAAAACAACCAGAATGTTTACCTCAGGGGCTTCGGTAGTTTCATTGTGAAGAAGCGTGCCCAAAAGACTGGCCGTATCATCACAGAAAAGAAGCCAATCATCATACCTGAGCATTATATCCCTGCGTTCAAGCCTGCCAAGACTTTCACTGAGAAGGTGAAGCAGTCTTTACACAACAAGGCCTAATATATGGTTAATGGACGTTGGTTGCGGGCCGGATTAGTTGGCGCCTCCATCGCCTTGGCAGCTGTCTTGTACTTTTTACCTAAGGGCTCAGGTGTTGGTAACAATGCCAAGCCCAAACAGGAACCGGTACAAGCAGCAGGATCCTTCTCTGAGGAAGGATTTAAGAAGAAGTCAAAATCGCTTTTGCCTTTCAATCTTATTGCCAAGGCCGACTCACTGGAGGGGTTGCTTAAAGTTTCACCTGAAGATACCTTGGTTATTGGATCATTGGTTACTTTTTGGGATGAAGCCAAATCGCCAGGAATAGCGGCGGGTTACAGTAAGCAAAAGGCCATCCAGACGGGATTAGAAAGGGATTGGATCGGCGCCGCCTACAGGTATTTTGATGCCACCAAGGCAGCTACCGACTCTTCTGAATCTGTTTGGTTTGTATCCCAGGCAATGGAAGCGTACAACAAGGTTCTTGAGATCAACCCTAAGAACCTGAATGCCAAAACCGACTTAGGCATCTTGTATGCCGAAGCATCGCCCGAGCCTATGAAGGGTATTACGTTGCTCCGCGAGGTAGTAGCAGAGGACCCGCTTCATGAAAACGCCCAAATGAATCTCGGATTCTTATCCATGAAGTCAGGTCAATACGACAAAGCCATTGAACGTTTTAACCAGGTCCTCAAAATCAACTCCTCGCGCATAGACATGCACGTTTACATTGGGGAGGCCTATTTGCAGAAAGGCGATAGCGAAAACGCCATCCGCAACTATGAAATCTTCAAGAACCTGTCGAACGACCAGGAAATGAACCAGCAGATCGACAATTACATCAAAGAAATAAGGAACCGGAAATAGTGCCGGCATTCAAACAATTAAAACTTTAAAACGCAACAGCCATGCCTAGCGGTAAAAAAAGGAAAAGACATAAAATGGCCACTCACAAAAGGAAGAAGCGGCTAAGAAAGAACAGGCATAAGAAGAAGTAATCCGCCTTTGCGGTTATTTCCGCCTTCATATTTGTGGTAATCCGCCGTGTATCGGCGGATACTTCCAACCAACTTAACGGTGCGGTGTTTGTCCGCATGCCCCGTGCGTTTTCCATTAAACCGCAGGGGCTGGACCTTTGCGCACATGTGCCGTTGTTTTTAAATGAACGGAATTGAATAGCGAGCTCATTATAGATTCGTCGGCTTCAGAGGTCCAAATTGCCTTGCTGGAGGATCGCCGTATTGTGGAGTTCAACAGCGAAAAGAAGGATAACAGCTTTTCGGTGGGCGACATTTACTTAGGTCGTGTTCGCAAAATCATGCCGGGGCTGAATGCAGCTTTTGTAGATGTTGGCCACGACAAAGATGCGTTTTTGCATTATTTGGATTTAAGCCCCCAGTATCTCTCTTTAATGAAGTTCACCAAAGAGGTTTCTGCGGGCGGGCATCGTGATGGATTGTTGAACAACTTCACTTTGGAAAAGGACCTTGATAAAGGTGGCAAGGTGGGTGGAGTGCTTTCTGCAAACCAATGGCTTCCGGTGCAAATTGCCAAGGAACCCATCTCCACCAAAGGACCCCGTATCACATGCGATTTGAGCATGGCTGGTCGTTTCGTAGTAATGGTGCCTTTCACCAATATGGTTTCCGTTTCTCAGAAAATCAAAAGTTCAGAGGAACGCAATCGTTTGAAGCGAATAGTTTCCAGCATCAAGCCGCAAAATTTCGGCATCATCATCCGCACAGTCGCCGAAGGCAAAAAGACCGCCGAAATCGACAAGGATATCCGCGACCTGCTTTCCAAATGGGCCTCATTCACGGAGCTCTTGCGTACCGCCAAGCCGCCTCAGATGCTGTTGGGCGAAATGAACCGTACATCCACCATATTGCGCGACATGTTTAACGCGGGATTCAGCAGTATCGTGGTAAACGACCAAGTGGTTTTCGAGGAGGTCAGGTCTTACATCAGAAGCATCGCTCCAGAGCAAGAGGAGATTGTAAGGTTCTACAAAGGTAAAGTCCCCGTTTTCGAGCACTACGGCATCGACAAGCAAATCAAATCCGTATTTGGTAAAACCGTGAATATGCAGAACGGTGCCTATTTGATTGTTGAGCACACCGAGGCATTACATGTTATCGATGTGAACAGTGGCGGGCGTAGCAAAGCGGGTTCCGATCAAGAAAACAATGCCTTGCAAGTGAACATGATGGCCGCCAAGGAGATTGCCAGGCAGTTGCGCTTGCGGGATATGGGTGGCATCATTGTCATCGATTTCATCGATATGCACTCGCAACAGCACCGTAAGGAGTTGTTCGATTGCATCCGAACAGAGATGAAGCGTGATAGGGCCAAGCACACCATTCTGCCACCTAGCAAGTTCGGTCTGATTCAAATCACGCGACAGCGTGTTAGGCCGGAAACAAAAATCATCACCGCTGAAAAATGTCCTTCATGCAACGGAACCGGTGAAATCAAGGCGAGCATCCTGATAACCGACGATATCAAGAACAACATCCGTTACATTTTGGTCGAACAGAATGAGCCTACGGTTACCGTTAGGGTGCATCCTTTTTTGGCTGCCTACTTGACCAAGGGTCTTTTTTACAGCTCTGTGAGGCATAAATGGCAGCGGGAATTCAAGAAGAAAATACAAGTGGAGGCGGTCGGTTCCTATCAAATCATGGAATACCATTATTTCGGCCAGAACGGCGAGGAGATATTGCTGTAACCAGCCTTAATTGGGCTTTCCCACATCACAAATTGTTTAATTTTGCCCTACACCGTACATTCGGTGATTCGTAATCATGGCTTTCCAGAAGATACCCGCAAAATACAGGAAGATAGTCCTGGCTTTTTGGATCATGGTGGCCATGCCAATCGTGATATCATCGCTATTCGTGATTGCAGCTGCAACCGAAATACTCGGTGATTTGCCCTCATTTGAAGAACTTGAAAACCCAAGCAGTGCATTGGCCTCCGAGGTTTACTCTGCAGATGGCGTATTGTTGGGTAAGTATTTTATTCAGAACCGTACCAACATTGGATACGAAGATCTGAACAAGGGTATCGTAGACGCATTGATGGCTACGGAAGACATTCGTTTCAGAGAGCATTCGGGAATTGATATGCGTGGATTGATGCGTGTGTTCTTCAAAACAGTCATACTTCGTCAATCGGGTTCCGGAGGTGGTAGTACCATCACACAACAGCTTGCGAAAAACCTGTTTCCCAGAGAGAAGATTTCGGGATTCAATATTGTTATCCGAAAAGTACAGGAATGGGTGATAGCGGCCAGGCTAGAGAGAAGTTATACCAAGGACGAGATTCTGGCTATGTACCTCAATACCGTCGATTTCGGGTCCAATAGCTTTGGCATCAAGGCCGCAGCCAAAACCTTTTTCAATAAACTGCCAGCTCAACTTCGCGCCGAGGAGTCTGCGGTTTTGATCGGGTTGCTCAAGGCGCCGACCTATTATAGCCCCGTTCGTAACCCCGATCATGCCTTCGTGCGTCGCAATGTAGTGTTCGGTCAGATGCTGAAGTATGACCTGTTGACTCAAGGACAGTTTGATTCCTTGTCGAAGATCCCACTCAGTCTGTATTTCAAGCCTGAAAACCACAGCGAAGGCATGGCCCCTTATCTGAGGGAGTATCTGCGTACGTATTTGGTTAAATGGTGTAAGGAAAATAAAAAGCCAGATGGCACACCTTACAACATCTACAAAGACGGTTTGAAGATTTACACTACGATAGATTCCCGTTTGCAGCGATATGCCGAGGAGGCGGTGCAGGAGCAGATGTCGGAACTTCAGAAAACCTTCTTCGCGCATTGGAAGAACTCCTCACCATTCAAAGAATTTTCCGACGTGTTGATGCGCGGCGTGAAGCGATCGGAAAGGTATTTGTCCATGAAGGATGATGGCTTTTCCGAGGCTGAAATCATGGCGAATTTCGAGAAAAAAACCCCGATGACCGTGTTCAGCTGGCGCGGGGATGTGGATACGTTGATGAGCCCGCTTGATTCAGTCAAGTACTATAAAATGTTCCTGAGGACCGGCTTCATGTCAATGGATCCTCGCACAGGCAACATCAAGGCTTGGGTGGGTGGTATCAATCACAAACACTTCAAATACGATATGGTGCGTGGTGGCCGTAGGCAAGTAGGGTCAACCTTCAAGCCGTTTGTTTACGCACTCGCTATGCAAGAGGGCTACTCCCCATGCTACAAAATACCGAATATGCCGGTTGTCTTCAATTTGAAAGGCGGCGGCCAATGGTCACCATCAAATTCAGACAACAGCTCGGGTGGTATGTTGTCATTGAAACAAGCTTTGGCAGGTTCGGTGAATAATGTCACAGCGTATTTGATGAAGCAGTTCGGTGTTGAAGCTACAATCACCCTTGCTCGAAAAATGGGAATCACTTCGCCTATCCCCAATTCACCAACAATCTGTTTGGGTACACCAGATATCTCGGTATATGAAATGGTTGGGGCATATGCCACATTTGCAAACAAGGGTGTTTGGACCGAGCCCATATTCATCAGTAGGATTCAAGACCAATCAGGAACCGTGCTTCACGAATTTGTTCCAAAGCATGTAGAGGCCTTGGATGAGGCAACAGCATTCGTTACTTTGAATCTGATGAAAGGTGTGGTGGAGTATGGTACAGGTGCACGATTGCGTTGGCGATATGGACTCACCAACGAAATAGCAGGTAAGACGGGTACTACGCAAAACCAAAGCGATGGATGGTTCATGGGTATAACTCCTGACTTGGTATCGGGAGCTTGGGTTGGATGCGAAGACCGTGCTGTAAGGTTCCGTTCTACAAACCTTGGGCAAGGAGCCAACACTGCATTGCCTATCTGGGGCATCTACATGAAAAAGGTTTATGCCGATTCTACATTGGGCCTCTCAAAAGGCGGATTTACCCCTCCCGAAAATAAATCCATTACGGTGGAACTCGACTGTGGCAAGTACGACATCGAAAACCCCGAGATGGTGCCTGGAAACCAATATGGTTTTTAGCGATGACTGTCCAAACCCTTTTGCTTTGTATTTGTTCAACAAACATTCAATTACCATAAAATATGATCAATAAGGTAGTCGCTTCCGCAGATGCAGCCATAGCAGGCATAGAAGACGGCATGACACTCATGGTGGGAGGTTTTGGCCTCTGTGGAATTCCGGAGAATTCAATCGCCGCACTTGTTCGTAAGGGCGTTAAGAACCTCACTTGTATTTCAAACAATGCCGGTGTGGATGATTTCGGTCTCGGCCTTTTATTGCAAAACCGACAAATTAAAAAGATGGTTTCTTCTTATGTTGGTGAGAATGCAGAGTTCGAACGACAAATGCTGAGTGGCGAATTGGAGGTTGAATTGATTCCCCAAGGAACTTTGGCCACCCGATGCCTCGCAAGCGGATATGGCATGCCTGCCATATTCACTCCCGCTGGTGTCGGTACCGAAGTGGCAGGAGGCAAAGAGGTTCGTAATTTCAACGGGACGGATTATCTGATGGAGTATGCCTTTGATTCGCATTTCGCTATCGTGAAAGCTTGGAAAGGTGATACTTCAGGGAATTTGGTTTTCAGGGCCACCTCGCGCAATTTCAATCCGCTTATGGCAATGGCGGGTAAAATCACCATAGCAGAAGTAGAGGAATTGGTGGAGCCAGGCCAACTCGATCCTGATGGAATCCATACTCCTGGAATATTCGTTCATCGAATATTCCAAGGCTCAGCTTATGAAAAACGTATCGAGCAGCGCACAGTACGCAAGCGCAATTGAAATACAAAACACCACAACAGCATGCTTGACAAAAACGGAATAGCCAAACGAATATCGCGGGAGTTGCGCGACGGATATTATGTGAACCTCGGAATCGGAATCCCTACATTGGTTGCCAACTATATTCCCGATGGGATGAACGTAGTGTTGCAGTCGGAGAACGGATTGCTAGGCATGGGACCCTTTCCTTTCGAAGGAGAGGAAGATCCCGATCTCATCAATGCTGGCAAGCAAACCATCACCACAGTACCTGGCTCCGTGTTTTTCGATTCTGCTATGAGCTTCGGTATGATACGTGCTAAGAAGGTTGATTTGACCATCTTGGGAGCCATGGAAGTGAGTGACCAAGGCGATATTGCCAACTGGAAAATACCGGGTAAGATGGTGAAAGGTATGGGCGGTGCCATGGATTTGGTTGCATCAGCAAAAAACATCATCGTGGCCATGCAGCATGTCAACAAAGCAGGTGAGTCGAAACTCCTACCTGCATGTACTTTGCCTCTTACGGGTGTTCGTTGCGTAAAACGAATCGTTACAGAGTTAGCCGTGGTAGATGTTACCGAGGCAGGTTTCAAATTGTTGGAACGTGCGCCCGGTATCAGTGTGGATCAAATCAAAAACGCAACAGCAGGAAGATTGGTGATCGAGGGGGATATACCCGAGATGGTTTTGTAATCCTCTCAGAAAGGATAGAGTAGGGGCACCATCGTTAGAATGATGATCATCAGAATGATGGTGATCAGTATTCCGGTTTTGAAAAAGTCCATGAACCTGTAATTTCCAGGTCCGTATACCAAAATACAACTGGGTTCAAAAGGTGTGATGAGTGAAACGGATGCGCTTAGCATCACGGTCACCGCAAAAGTGAGTGGGTTCACGCCAAGAGTTTCAGCGGCATTCAATGCAACAGGTATTACCACCATGGCGGCAGCAGCGTTGGAGAGTGGCTGCGTAAGGAAAACAGTAAGAAGAGCGAAGGCTATCAAGACAGGATAAGGTCCCCAATCACCAAAGAACGAAATCACATTTCCTGCCAGGAAGGCTGCGGTTCCGGTTTTCTCCATTGCGATGCCAAAACTCGACATACCTCCGATCAATACCAATAAACTCCATTCGATTTTGCCGTAAGCTTCCTCGGGTTTGATCACTTTGAACAGTACGCAGAGGAACGCTGCCAGCATGAATGCGGTGGAGAGTGGTATTATTTCAATTGTTCCCAAAATCAGCGCGCCTATGAAAAATCCTCCTGAAAACATCGCATGGCGTTTGTTGAACCTCCTCACGCCATTCATTTCATTTATAATGGTGAAGTCGCCCCGTTTCTGACGGTATTCGATAGTGGTTGCCGGTCCTTGCAACAAAAGCCTATCGCCGATTCTTAATCTGATATCCTGAATCTGCTCCGATAACGTTTGGCCGTCGCGGTTCACCGCCATCACCAATAATCCGAATCGGCGCTTGAACTCCGCTTCCTTTACGGTTTGACCTATGAAGTCATTTGAAGGGGTGACAATGATTTCAACAATTCGGATATCATCGGTTATGAGGTCGGCTGTGGCTTCTCCATCGATGGTGATTTCAAAGTCGTGCGTGATCCTTAATCGTAACAGCTCTTCGAAATTCCCCTCAACCAGAAGTTTATCACCTATTTCAATCACGGAGTAACCGTTGGCAATACTGTTTACTCCATCACGGATGATGTTCAGGATTTTGAATCCGCTTTTACTAAGGATAGTTTCACGAACCTTTGTATTTACCAAGGTGGAGTTTGCGCCGACTGTGATTTCCGTGAAGTAATGTTTCTGCTCTAGCTCACTTAGCAGGTCGGGATTGCGTTTGCCTGGAAGCATGCGGATTCCGATCAGTGCCATGAAAGCGATTCCGGCCACCATGAGCGCAACACCTATGATGGCAAAATCGAACATGCCAAGAACAGGGTAATCATGCTTACGCAAGTAGGCGTTTACCGCAATATTGGTGGAGGTGCCGATCACCGTGCATGTGCCTCCCAAAATGGAAGCAAAAGCAAGAGGCATCAGTAGTTTTGAAGGACTTATGCGCAGCTTACGTGCCATGGCCATAACGGGCGATACATACATCGCGGTGACCGTTGTGTTGTTCATAAAGGCAGAGGTGATCCCGGCCGTGGTCATCATATAGGTGGGGAGCCACTTGAGCCGCTTACGCGGGATGCGGATAAAACGCTCGCCAATCATTTCCAATATGCCAGCCTTTTGCATAGCCGCACTGACTACGAAAATGGAGGCCAGCATGATGATGAAATCGCTACCAAAACCTTTGAATGCCTCGGCTGGTGTTAAAATGCCCAGACTGGTTATGATGATGAGCAGTCCGACCGTAATGATATCTACGGAGAACTTTTCACTCGCGAATAAGATGATGGCAACGATAAGCAGCCCCAGCACAATTGCGATTTCCACGCGTCTTTCGGTTTTGAGATGGTAAAAGTATCAAAGAGGGGATACAAATTCCTATACCGGAATGAAAATGCGGAACAGGGTCATGTCCTCCTTGGTTTCAAGACTGATACTACCGCCATGGGCTTTGATTATGTCGTTGCTGATTGACAAACCTAAGCCAACCCCTTCTCCGGCAGGCTTGGTTGTGAAGAAAGGTTCAAATATCTTTTCAGCCGCTGAGTTGGGTATACCGTTTCCGTTGTCGGATATCTCCAAAATAATTCCATTATTGGATGACTTGGTAGCGATTTTCACTGTCGGGATGTATTCTGCTCCGGAACTGCGCCAACGCTTGTTCACCTCATAAAAGGCGTTGTTAAGTACGTTGATGATGACCTTGGAGATATCCCGTTTGATAATCTGGACTGATGGTATGTTGGGCGCCAAGTCTTTTTCGGTTCGTACAGGACAACCCGGTGAGCTATTGGCAAAAGAGTAACTCACCATACTAAGTGATTGCTCGCACAGCTCGTTGATGTTGGTCTCGATGCTTTTTCCTTTCCCGGTGTTACTGTGCATGATCATGGAGCGGATGATCGACTCGGCACGCTGCCCATGGAAAAGTATTTTTTCCAAGTTCTTACGCATTTCAGGCATCCCGACTTTTGGGTCCGTTTTGCCTTCATCAGTCAAATCATCTGTAAGCTCCAAGCATAGCTCGGCGAAATTGTTTACGAAGTTGAGCGGGTTATGCAATTCATGAGCCACACCGGCTGTTAAGCTTCCCAACGAGGCCAACTTCTCTTGCATGATCAGTTGTTGTTGTGACTGCTTGATGCGTTTAATGGCTTCCTCCAATTCAGCGTTTTTACGAGTTAGTTCGGCGGTTCGTTCTTCCACTTGTTTTTCCAACTCCTTTTCCCGGTTTTTTAGCTGCTCGACCATGAAGCGGTTCAGCTTACGCAACCGTCGACTCAAGAATCCGATCAGCTCCACGGTCATGCCGGGGAACATGTTTATGACATCGAATAAATCATTTCTGAGGATACTGCCTGTGGTTGTAGGTGTGATGGCGGTTACCGACATGGAACGTGGCTCACGGTCGAGGATCGACATCTCACCGAAAAACTCTCCTTTACTCAGTTTGGCCAACAAGTGTTCGCGGTCATGTATTTTCACTTCACCTGAAATGATGAAGTACATGGTTACGCCTTCGTCGTCTTTGTTAATAATGGTTTGTCCGGGCTCGAAATGATCGATTTCCATACGTGACGCAAGCTCACTGACCATCTCGGGCGTCACCCTTCTGAAAAGGGTTGATGCTTCTAGGGTTTTGATGAGTAGTTCGTGTATCGTTGGCTGATCCGACATAAGGATTCCCGATTGCTTCAATTGTCTGCGAAAGATAGGAATAAAAGGAAACTAAAACCAAAAAACCGAATCGATTCAGTTTTTACGCAGCTTTTGCATGATTTTTCCTGCGAAAATGAAGCTGTCCAGCTCAGGGTTTTCCGATTGTAAAATCTGGTCGGAGTTGCCAGTCCACCATTTTTTTCCTTTGTGGATGAATAATATGTTTTCACCCATGGTCATAACCGAATTCATGTCGTGGGTATTGATAACGGTAGTGGTTTGGTACTCTTCGGTCAATTCCATGATCAGTTCATCGATTACGATCGACGTTTTGGGATCCAATCCTGAGTTGGGTTCGTCGCAATAAAGATACTTGGGGTTCATGGCAATGGCCCTTGCGATGGCCACACGTTTCTTCATGCCTCCACTTATTTCGGAAGGATAGAGGTGGTTAGATGATGGCAGGTTAACGCGTTGCAAACAAAAGTTCGCCCGTTCGATGCGCTCCTCTTCAGTTAGATCCGAAAGCATGGTGAGTGGGAACATCACATTCTGCAACACGGTCATGCTGTCGAACAATGCCCCACCTTGGAACAGCATTCCTATTTCGCGGCGAATCGGTTTGCGTCCATCGAAATCCAATTCCGAGAAATTACGGCCATCGTATTCGATGGAGCCCTTATCAACCTCGAACAGTCCCACCAGGCATTTCATCAATACGGTTTTGCCCGAGCCGGATCCTCCAATGATAAGGTTCACTTTACCTTTTTCAAAACGATGCGAGACATCGTCCAGAACGGTCCTTCCCTCAAACCCCTTCTTTATCCCTTTTACTTCAATCATGCCAATATCAGTTGGGTGAGTATGTAATCGAAGATTAGAATTAGCACGCTACTGTGCACCACAGCACGAGTGCTGGCCCTGCCCACTTCCAATGCGCCACCTTCGGTGTAGAATCCTTGGAAGGTTGAGATGGAGGTGACCAAATAAGCGAACACCACCGTTTTGATCATGGCGAAGGTTACGTTGAACGGCAGGAATTGGTATTGTATGCCACGGATATATTCCGCTGAAGGAATCACGCCTGAAAGCTCTCCGGCAACCCATCCTCCAAAAACGCCTACGAACATACTAATCAATACAAGGAATGGCGTGATGAAGATGGCTGCAATCATCTTGGGCAAAACCAGATATCCGGTGGAGTTGATACCCATGATCTCCAATGCATCAATCTGCTCGGTAACGCGCATCGTACCTATTTCGGATGCGATACTGGATCCCACTTTTCCTGCAAGTACAAGCATGATGATGGTGGGCGAGAATTCGATGATCATCGAGTCGCGAACCACTAATCCAACCACATACAATGGCACCAGTGGGTTCACCAGGTTGTAAACCGTTTGGATGGTGATTACCGCTCCCATGAAAATCGAGATCAGGGAAACAATTCCCAAGGAGGTTATGCCGATGGAAACCATTTCGTCGGCTATGCGACTACGGTAGACGGTCCACTTTTCGGGCCTCCTGAAAATCGAAGCGATGAAAAGCCAATAGCGGCCGAGGTCTTTCAGGATATTCATGCGATTTCAAAATTAGGTATATTTGAGCAACGCCAACTTAAGTTCTGACCGAATGATTGCACAGCCATACCTAATGCTGATTAAGCGAGTTTTATTGGTAGCCTTTCTCGGTTTGGCGGTTTGCTCCTTGTTCACATCTTGCTCCGGTGCCAAAGGCAGAAAATGCGATTGCCCATCCTTTGGAGGCAGGCACTGATTTTTTTACCTATTCCCGATGTTAGGTCACGTCTTTTTTAAAAGGCGAATACTATCTTAGCACTCTCGATAATTTATATCAATTCTAAATAATATTTTCTTGCATGGGGGCTGGTAATCAATGTCTTGGTTGTGTTTCGGTGGGTCAATCGGCCTACATAGAGTCGTTCACCGATGAGTTTGTCGAGCTTAAGATGTTGGAAATGGGGGTGGTGCCGGGAGAACTTGTCGTAGTCGAGCGAATCGCTCCCTCCGGAGACCCCATCGCAATTCGAGTATCCGATTCACTGATTGGCGTTCGCAAGGAAGAGGCATCCAAAATCCAAGTAAAACAAGCGGAGCGATAATCATCTTTTCAAACTCGGATTGTGGCGGATAAAAAAATAAAAGTAGCATTGGCGGGCAATCCCAATTCGGGGAAGTCCACACTTTTTAACCGGCTTACCGGACTTACCCAGAAAATCGCCAACTTCCCTGGAGTAACCGTAGAAAAGAAAAGCGGTATTTTCGAATTTGGTGGAAAAACCTTCGAGCTTTTAGACCTGCCGGGAACTTATTCGCTATACCCGAAGACACCGGAAGAATGGATTACTACTGCGGTTTTATGCGATGAGTCTGATCCATCATTTCCTGACCTAACTCTCATTGTTGCAGATAGTACCAACATCAAGCGAAGTGTGTTTTTCGCCACCCAAGTGGCCGATTTAGGACGGCCTTGCATTTTGGTACTGAATATGGCCGACATGTTGGACGGTCGTGGCGAGGAGATTGATGTGGCCGAGGCATCCAAGCTATTATCTATTCCCGTAGTTCTTGTGAATGCTATTGATGGCCATGGTTTCGAATCGCTTAAGGAGCTGATGACTGGTGCCGTACAACCCGCCTCAGTGGTTTTCAATCAAGTGCCCGAAAGCGCAACCGCTTTGGTGAAACTGATTCGAAACGATTTGCCAAAACTAACTGATTATGCCGCCTTCCAGATTATCATGGATCCGGGAGTCAAAGCACCAATCAGCGAAAATACTAGAAGCCGAATCGACGCGCTCCGTTCCGCTGATGGATTCTCGGCTATGAAGATCCAATCCGCTGAAACATTGTCGAGGTACGAAAAGGTGGCAGCTTTGGTACCGCAAATCGTTCGCAAGAAACATGCAAGCGGCTCCGATTACCGTAAGATCACTTCAAAGCTCGACGACATACTCATCCATCCAATCACAGGGTACCTCGCGTTCCTGTTTGTGATGTTTGTGATGTTCCAAGCGGTATTTGCTTGGGCATCGGCACCGATGGAGTTGATCGACTCGTTTTTCGCTTGGTGTGGTTCGCAAGTTGAAGGAGCGATGCCTGCTGGTGTGTTCCGAGATTTGATCGTTAACGGCATTTTGGCCGGACTTGGTGGTGTGGTGATTTTCATTCCACAAATCGCATTGTTATTCTTTTTCATTACGATACTCGAAGACACCGGTTACATGGCTCGTGTGAGCTTTATGATGGATAAGTTGCTCCGTCGATACGGACTAAATGGCCGCTCTGTGATTCCGATGATCAGCGGCGTTGCATGTGCGGTGCCTGCTATTCTCTCAGCGCGTACCATCGCTAATCGTAAGGAAAGGCTCATTACCATGTTTGTTACACCTCTGATGAGCTGCTCGGCACGTCTTCCTGTTTACACTTTGCTTATTGCATTGGTTATTCCCGACGACCGGGTTTTTGGTTTTTTGAACATGCAGGGTTTGGTCTTGATGGGGTTGTATCTCATCGGTTTCATAGCCGCGATATTATCGGCTTGGGTGATGAAGCATATGTTGAAATCGCAGGAGCGCTCCTTCTTCATCATGGAGCTTCCCGTTTATCGATTGCCTCGCTGGCGAAATGTATTGCAGGTGATCTTGGATAAGATCAGCGTATTTGTTTTCGAGGCTGGAAAGGTGATTGTGGCCATTTCAATAATCCTGTGGGCTTTGGCTTCTTATGGTCCTGGAGATGAGTTCGAGCAAATTGAAAAGCAGATGGAGCAAGTAGACGTAAGCGATCCACACGCCTACACCGTACTGGCTTCCGAAAAACTGAAGTGGAGTTATGCCGGAAGGCTAGGCAGCGCCATTGAACCCGTGTTGGAACCTTTGGGTTTTGATTGGAAAATCGGGATTGCGCTTGTGACGAGTTTTGCCGCCCGCGAAGTTTTTGTGGGAACCATGTCAACCATTTACAGTGTGGATGGGGGTGAGGAGGATGTGATGACCATACGCGAAAAAATGCGTGCCGAAATAAATCCCAGTAATGGAAAGCCGCGTTATGACTTGCCTACCGGCATCGGCTTGATGCTGTTTTACGCCTTTGCGCTGCAGTGCATGAGCACCTTGGCGGTGATGAAGCGTGAATCGGGAGGCTGGCGATGGCCCATTTTGCAATTCGCATACATGGGATTTTTGGCTTATTTTTCGGCATTATTGGTGCACCTCGCCATGGGTTAACATCCGAAAAAGATGAACATCACTGAACTCGAAAAAGCTTTATCGAAATATATTCCGCAAGGTTCCTTGGACACCTGTGTGCAATGGATTGTGGACCATCGCATCGCCATGCGCATATCCAAATCACGCAATAGTAAATACGGTGATTATCGTCCGCCCGACGGAGAAAACGGCCATAGAATATCGGTAAACCATGACCTTAACAAATATGCGTTCCTGATCACCTTCACACATGAGGTGGCTCACCTGGTCACTTGGTCGAGGTTCAAGTTCCGGGTGGATCCGCATGGTAAAGAGTGGAAGCTGGAATTCAAACGACTCATGACACCTTTTTTCAGGATGGGCGTTTTTCCTAGGGAACTTGTTGAAGCCGTTCAAGGATATTTGGATAACCCGGGGTCATCAAGCTGCAGTGATTTGAATCTTATGCGTGCATTGGCCAAATACGACCGAAAAACCGATAGCTGGACCCTTTTGGAGGAGTTGGCACCTGATGCACGATTCAAGATCCGCTCAGGGAGGGTTTTCATCAAAGGCAAAAAGATGCGTAAAAACTATTGCTGTCAATGCGTTAGGACACGCCAGCAGTATACCATCAATCCAACTACCGAGGTGCAATTGGTTGTCGCTAAGTCGTAAAAACCCACGCGCGATTCATAGTCTTTTTTTAAATTTGAGGCAATAATCCCTCACAACTTAAACATACCATGGCCCTAGCCGAAACTGCACTTGAACATAGGGTTTCCGAAATGGCGGAAACACTAATCGGCTCCGAAATAATCCGACAAGCCAATGAGGTAAACGAGAAAATCCGCAACGGACAAAAAATCTACAACCTTACAATCGGTGATTTTGACCCATCCATTTTTCCGATACCGTCCAAGCTTACTGCCGCCATTATCAACGCTTACCAGTCAGGCCACACCAATTACCCAATGGCAAGTGGCATGCCTGACTTGCGAAAGGCGGTAAGCGCTTTCATCCGTGAGACGCAATCGCTTGAGTATTCCTCAGAGGACATATTGATATCGGGTGGCTCCAGGCCTTTGATTTACGCCGTGTTCAAAACGTTGGTGGATGCAGGCGACAAAGTTTTGTTTCCGGTTCCATCTTGGAATAACAACCATTACTGTCACCTATCAGGTGCTCAAGCCATCATGGTAGAGACCACCGCTGAGAGCAACTTCATGCCTGTTGCTGATCAACTTCGTCCTTACATCAGCGAAGCCCGCATGTTGGCCTTGTGTAGTCCGCTCAATCCGACAGGAACGGTTTTTTCTCGTGAGGCACTATCGGAAATCTGTCAGATGGTTATAGACGAGAACCATCGACGAGCTGGTAACGACAAGCCTTTATACATCATGTATGACCAGGTCTATTCGGTTTTGTGCATGGATGGTACCACACACTATGATCCAATTTCGTTGTTCCCCGAGCTGCGTGAGTATACCGTATGCATCGATGGCATGTCGAAGTCATTTGCAGGAACGGGCATCCGTGTTGGTTGGGCATTCGGACCACAATACATCATCAGCCGCATGCGCTCTATCTTATCGCATGTAGGAGCTTGGGCTCCCAAGGCAGAACAGGTTGCCGCCGCCGCATATTTGTCGGACATGGAAGATGTGCGTCAATTCCTGAACGACTTCCTGAAAGCCATCAACGAACGTTTGGAAGGGTTTTACCAAGGTTTCATGCAAATGAAGCGCGACGGATTCAAGGTGGATGCCATAGTTCCTCAGGCCGCCATCTATCTAACCGTTAGATTCGATTTGAAGGGTATGAAGACTTCTTCCGGTAAAACGCTTAACACCACCGACGATGTCACCAACTTTTTGTGTGATGAAGCAGGCGTGGCTATCGTTCCATTCTCTTCTTTCGGATCAAAATCGAACGACAGTTGGTATCGTGTTTCTGTAGGTGTTGCTAAAACGCAGGATATCCCCGTGATTCTGGAGCAGATCAGAAAAGCGCTTACCACACTTTCTTGATATCTAGGCTTTGACTATCAGTCTGTTGCCTATCTTCGGGTAACTTTTACTACTTTTGCGCCAAATTTAAGGAGGGGTTGTTTGCACGACCTTTTCGCCACTCCCAATGAAGCACAACTACTGCGTTATTATGGCCGGAGGAATCGGAAGCAGATTCTGGCCCATGAGCCGTAACGCCTTTCCGAAACAGTTTCTCGACATCCTAGGAACAGGGCGCACGCTCTTACAGTCCACTTACGATCGTTTCTCTACCTTTTGTCCAGACGGCAACATCTTTGTTGTCACGAATGAAGCCTACGTAGAAACAGTAAAAGCGCAATTGCCCGGCTTGGATCCCTCCAGGATTTTATCCGAGCCGCATCGTAAGAACACCGCTCCTT
>JALRAP010000043.1 GCA_023262505.1 Bacteroidia bacterium | reverse complement strand
CGATACCGGGCTACGCTACACCCCGAACGATATCAATTTTAAATAATCTTAGAACGATGCACTCTATTTTGTGCCTGGCGGTGAGGGCGGGATTCGAACCCGCGGTACGGTTACCCGTACGACAGTTTAGCAAACTGTTCCTTTCGGCCTCTCAGGCACCTCACCAAACAAGGGTGCGAAGGTACAAATTAATGGTTTAATTTCACAACACTAATTAGTTGAAAAAGGCTGAGCCGTTTTCACTTTACCACCAATCGGTTTTCCTACATTTGTATGCAAAGCCCTCATTATCATGCTTTATAAAGTCTTGCCTGCGGTTACCTTGACCATTCTGATTGCATCCTGCAATCCCAATAGGACCACCATAGTTGATCCGATTTCCATTTCCGATTCACTAAAATTCATCCAACTGCCCGAAATCGGACCTTTTCTTGAACGTTGGCCCACGAATAACACCCTTGTTTACCACTTGGCAGCAGAACCCGATTTGCTACATCCCACCAATGGCTTTTCTTCCGCAAGAGCTGAAATTCTGCAATACACCCAAATGTATTTGGTGCGCACAGACATGCGAACACTTGAACCCGCGCCGGCATTACTTACCTCATACCCAACTATAAACTCCGATGGCGTCTCATACGACTGTGAACTTCGCAACGATGTTACCTGGGATGACGGCTCACCTATTACTGCTAATGATGTGGTATTTACCGCCAAAGCAAATAAGTGCCCTTTGACCGAGAACCCAAATACACGTCCCTTCTGGTCGAGCCTGCAAGATATCATCACTGATACCACCAACCCTGCGAAATTCAAGGTGATAATGCGCAGTCCTTATATATACAACGTGCTATTGTGGTCCGACTTCCCAATCATGCAAGCAAGCCACTTCGACCCCAAAAATGTTTTACAATCATATTCATTCGCCCAATTCGACGACACCACCTTCAATGCTTCACGTGACATCCGTTTGTCTACATGGAGTAAACAATTCAACGCTGCCGATAACAGCAGGAATCCAACAAGCCTTGTGGGCGCAGGTCCTTATCAAGTCACCTCCTGGGTCCAATCTCAAGAAATTGTACTTGAAAAAAAACGTAACCATTGGTCAGATCGCTCTACTTCAATATATGAAAAATCAAATCCGGAAAAAATAGTTTTCCGAATCAACAAAGATCCGAACTCACAAATGCTTGAATTCAAAAACATGACGTACGATGGAAGCAATTCCATTTCAACGCGCACGCTTTTGGAACTGATGTCTGATTCTAACTTCACCGCCAACTACCATGCGCGATTTATTGATTCTTTTAGCTACTCTTACTTGGCCATGAACAATCGTCCGGATGGCATCAAACATCCTGCTTTGTTTGATGACAAAATGGTGCGCAAGGTGGTTTCTATGCTAGTTCCTTATGATGAATTGAATAAGATAATCAACCAAGGTCACAATAAACGCATGATCGGACCTGTTTCGCGATTCAAAAAAGATTTTGATACAACGTTGGTAGCTATTCCCTATAATTTCAAAGCAGCTACCCGCCTATTGGCTCAATTAGGATGGAAAGATACCGATGGAGATGGCGTTTTGGATAAAAACATCAAAGGTCGCAAGCAGTCATTCAGTTTCATTTTGAACTACCATACCAATGCGCCAGAATGGAAAGATTATGCCATCATGCTGAAAGAAGCATTCGCCAAGGCAGGCATCCAAGCAAATTTACAGCCGATGGAATTCGCTGTGATGATGTCGAATGTTCGCAATCATGATTTCGATATGTTCCTTGGCTCAATCAGCCAATCGGCTGCACCCGAAGATTTCACCCAATTATGGCATACTGACTCTTGGATAACCAACGGATCCAACTACACGGGATTTGGGAATAAGGAAAGCGACAAACTCATCGATACCTTGAAAACCATAGCCGACTTGGAAAAAAGAATCCCCTATTCCCACCAATTGCAACGAATGGTTTATGAGGAGCAGCCGATGGTATTTCTTTTCTGTTCAACCAGGCGAAATGTGATTCACAAGAGGTTTGGTAACGCCGAAATGTATTTTGAACGGCCAGGCATCCAATTGAATCAATTAAAGCTGAGAAAAGACAAAACTGCGGCACAAAAAGAAATATGACGACTTATCTGGTCAAAAGACTTTTGTGGTTCATTCCAGGTGTTTTCCTTATCACCTTATTGGCATTCGCCATAAGTGTGAACGCACCTGGTGACCCATTGGCTGTTTACAAATCCGAACTGGAGAAAATAGACACAGAAAACCGGGAACAGGAGACTTTGATTGTTCAACAGTGGCGCCAAAAACTCGGACTTGACCTGCCGGTTTTCTATTTGTCGCTAACCTCAGTTAGTAGCCCAAGCGTAGAACTTACAGCTAATCTTTCAGCAGAAGAAAAGATCGCACTGAAAAGACTTTCATTCATATCCGGAAACGCATCGAATTCAAAACTACTTCAATCATCCTTTTATGGAATGTGGCAAGTGTTGGCTGATGATACCGGTAGGATTGAAGAAAAAAAACGCGAGCTTGCCTTGGTTCGAATCAACTCATTGAAAACGGCAGACAACGAAGAAAAAATCCAATTGTTGATGGACGAAGTGCGGAAACTTCAAATCATAGATCCATTATTTCAAAGACAATACCAAAACAGCGACAAACTATTTAGGAACTGGAGGATTGAAACCACTATTTGGAAGTCATGGACCCCAACATTTCAAATCCATATTGACAATAAATATCACCGTTGGTTATTCGGTGATCCATATGGGATATCGAACGGCGTAATACATGGCGATTTCGGCAAATCAATAATCACCAAGCTACCAGTCTCCCAAACAATATTTTCGAGATTCAAATGGTCGGCCACTCTTGCAATCATATCCATCCTTATCGCGTTCGTGGTTAGTGTTCCTGTTGGGGTTTGGGCAGGAGCAAGACCAGGATCTTGGTTTGACAAGATTACAAATTTGAAACTTTTCGTCCTCTATTGCATCCCAGGATTCTGGATGGGCACTTTGCTTTTAATGGTATTTGCAAATCCAGACGTGTTACAATGGTTTCCTGCATCAGGAATAATGCCTCCGGGTGGATTCCCAAAAGAAATCGGATTTTTCGAAAAAATGATAGCCACCCTACCCTATTTGGTATTACCAATATGCTGCTACACTTATGCATCGTTCGCATTTACATCCAGAGTCGTAAGAAGCTCGATCCGAGACAATATGCTGCAAGATCATATTCGTACAGCAAAAGCGAAAGGACTGCCATTGCCAAGAATCGCATTCAAACATGCATTCCGAAATGCTTTGCTACCAGCAATTACAGTTTTCTCTGAAGTGTTTCCGATGGCTGTTGGCGGATCCGTAATCATTGAAACCATATTCAATATCCCGGGAATGGGATTTGAAACCGTGCAGGCCGTTTTCAATCGAGATTATCCAATGATTGTAGCAGTGTGCACACTTTCTGCTCTATTAACCATGTCCGGATTTCTTGTTGCAGACATCCTATATGCCATTGCCGACCCAAGGATAAAACTGAAAGGAGCGACCAATGGCTGAGGTTGCTACACAACAAATTTCCAAAAGCAAATCATTCAAAGCTGCGGTTTTGTTTTTGATTTTTTTGGCGTCGATTTCATTAACCGCATCCATTATTGCAAACGACAAGCCGCTGTTTGTGAAAACCGAAAGTGGATTTTGGTTTCCCGCCTTTTCCGGAGAAACATATTATAACCAAGACTTGCGCTTTGCAGACCTTGCAGAAATGCCATCAGACACCATTTCTGTAATCATGCCACCTGTTCAATATGCGCCTGGCGCAACCGATATAGAAAACTCCGGATTCAAATCTCCAGGGCAAACACAATTCAAGGATGAATCCGGATCCCGCAGGATGCTTCGCGCTTGGGAGCGCCATCATTTGGGAACAGGTAAGCGTGGAGAAGATATCCTTTCGGGCCTTATCCATGGAACCCGCATTTCCTTATCAGCAGGAATATACTGTGCCATGATTGCCGGCTTCATTGGGATTCTGCTTGGCTGTGTAGCTGGTTATTACGGAGATCGCGGAATTGTCATACCAAGAGGGATTGCGTTTACAACCATTATCGGAATCCTACCCGCTTGGTTTTATGCATTCAATGTTAGAACTTACCTGATTACTGCAGACATTCCAGTATCAACCTCGACCGCAACATTGCAAGCAATGGCATCCATAATGGCATTCTTTGCGGTATTAGCCATATTTGCATCACTTGGTTTACTATTGAATTACATCAGGTACTTCAACAATAAAGTGAACTTTCCGATAGATTGGGTTATCTCCCGAATTATTGAAATAGTGAATTCGTTGCCCAGACTCATCATTATTATTTCCATAGCAGCCATATCCAGACCCAGTATGGCCAATATAATTATGCTCATTGGACTCACCTATTGGACTGAAATCGCACGCATCACCCGCGCTGAAATAATGCGAATACGAAATACCGACTATATTGCATCAGCAAAATCAAGTGGTGCCTCACCATGGAGAATTTTGTTCAAGCAAGCATTACCAAACGCTTTACCAGTAATATCGGTATCGTTGATAGCTTGCATAGCGTCCGCTATTCTCACAGAGTCATCTCTTTCATTTTTGGGATTAGGAGTGCCTGTTGACATCGTAACCTGGGGGTCGTTATTAGCAGGTGCACGTGAGCAATTTGATGCTTGGTGGTTGGTTGTTTTCCCCGGAGCCATGATTTTCCTTACTATCCTTTCCTTGAACAAGATAGCAGACACCATTTCATCAAGAAGCTAATAGCATTGTAGTTGCATGTCTCATTCAACTAGCAACACGCTTCCATACACTAGGAATGTCTTTCAGAAACACCGCCACCAAAGAGCGCAAAATCATATTTACAAGGATCGTTAGGGTCAAATATCCTTAAGTTTTTCGAAAGCTCATCAACAGCCTTCCAATCGTTTTGCGATCGACTCAAAATCCCCAATCCACGCGCTACCCTGCCAGAATGCACATCCAATGGACACATCAGCGCACTCGTCGGGATGTTTGACCATAATCCAAAATCAACTCCCCGTGTATCCCACCTAACCATCCAACGCAAATACATGCACAATCGTTTTGCAGCGGAGTTACGAAAAGGGTCTGAAAAGTGCTTGCCCGTCCTTCCAGGAATTTTATCACCAAAAAATGCTGAACGAAAATTGGATATTGCCAGCCCCATGTCGCCATTTGAAGCCTGATAGGAACTGCTAAAAATCTCATGGAGTCCTCCTTTCTGCTTATACAACAATGAGAGCCTATCCATGAACAACATGCAATCGGAACCGTTGAAAGTGCGATGCACAAATTGGGAGAATCGCTTCCATTCACTTTTCGAAGAATCCAATAAAAAAGCGAAAGGCTGATCATCCATTAATCCCATTAATCGCGTTGCATTTTTCAAAATGCCTTGACGCTGTCCCCAAGAGATAGTGGCCGTCAAGAAACCGGAAATCTCGCGATCTTCTTTTAGATTGTAACGATGTGGAATGCTGATGGGGTCATTTTCTATGAAATCCATTCGATTAAAACGATCATGTTCTGAATCCAAAAATTCACGCACCAGCACTAACTCCTCTTCGGTCAAAAGCATCTAGATCACATGCAAAAAATTAACTTCCCAAGCGGGGAATGCACTTGTAAATAATCCTGATATCTTTTATCGGATCGTAATCGCGCACATACAATTCATTGAGCCTTGCGATGGATGCGACATCCAATGATGAAGAAGCTACAGCATCGGCAGGAGTTATAACACCTGAACGAATTGGACTTTTAGTACCAGAAGAGGCGATTTCAGATAATCCAACCCATGTTTTCTTGCCGAAAAGCACTCGGAAAATGTTTCTTAAAAACCCAAACGGCTTCTTGATAAACCAAATTAATAGAGGCAAAGTAAGAAATAAGAATAACGAAATACCTACATCCAAAATACGCTTCTTGCGTCGATTGGCAGATGAAGTAATGGCATCCACATCCAGAAGGTATAAATCACCTTGGTCGTCGATGGAATTGCTACCGATAATAAACAGGCTTTCAGGAGGTGCGATTTTATATTCCAAATCCAGTTTACTCAATAGGAGCATGCGGGAGATGATTTCATTGGATGACAAGTCTCGGGAACAAAAAATCACCTCATTCACGTCGTACATCGAAATGATATCTTCCAAGCCATCCAACTCACCCAACAAATAACCATCGTAATCCTTTGGATTGGCCCTTTGTGGGGATACAAAACCTAGAAACTTGGTCTTAGAACCAGAGTGTTGTATAATAGACAACACCCGCAATCCCTCTTGAGGTGCAGCCACAATAACCAGGTTTTTCTTGCGACTAGTCTCCAACTTGAAACCGCCAAGATTCATCACATCCAGAAGCCAGCGTATTGAAGCAATTGAAATAGTGGCCCAAACCGTTCCAAGGACAATCATAGCGCGAGAAAAGCGATATTCCTCACTTAACAAAGAATATACAACTAAGATGAAAATTGAGCCCGAGAATACCCCTCTCACCGCTTTGGAAATTCGCATGGGCCTGTCATAACCACCGGAAACATAAATGGAGCAAACCCAAATCAACACATACACCGGAACCACCAACCACAAGAAAATCGAAGGGTAATCGAGGCCCTTCACAACCGTTTCCCAATACAATTTGAGCGCGTACATGCCTGCGAATAGCAATGCGCCATCCAACAGCGGCAATGCGATTGTCTTCACCAAACGATTTAAGATAGCCAGCCCGGCACGCATATAAACAGCCATGTGAATCAACAATGAGAAAAGCCAAGCATGCTGGGATGAAAAGTGCTTACGTGCAAAGATGACCATCGCCTTGTAAAACACCATCACATAATTGACACTGCTTTTCTTGGTGCTCTCTCCTTTATAGTGAATGATTCGCGTACCTGGGAAATAATAATTCTTATATCCTCCTTTAATAATACGATAAGACAAATCAATGTCTTCGCCATACATGAAGAAGGTCTCATCCAGCAAACCCACTTTGTCTAGAACCGATTTGCGCATCAACATGAATGCGCCCGCCAATATTTCAACCTCGTGTGTTTCGTTTTCGCTCAAGTATCCAAGGTGGTATCGACCAAAAGTCTTGGATTTCGGGAAAATGGAGGAAAGACCAGAGATCTTCCAAAGCGCCACTGCCGGGGTTGGCAAGGAACGCTTTGATTCTGGAAGGAAATTACCCTTCCCATCAATCATCTTGACCCCTAAACCTCCCGCATCTGGATGACTATCCATGAAGGAAATGCACTTGGTGAACGTATCTTCCTCAACTACCGTATCAGGATTAAGCAATAATACATATTCGCCTTTGGAAAGCAACATGGCTTGGTTGTTAGCCTTTGAAAAGCCGACGTTGTCACGGTTAACAATCAACTTGACATCCGGAAAACGAGACTGAACCATTTCTACAGAGCCATCCAAGGAATCGTTATCCACCACAAAAACTTCGACGGCCAAACTTTTGGTGGCAGATCGCACAGATAGCAGGCATTGCTCCAAGAAGTGCTTTACATTGTAATTGACAATGACTACCGATAGTTTCATGGCATCAACGGATGAAAGCGCTATCGTATGGTGTGCGATTCAATATGGAACGGCCCAAGGTTACTTCATCAGCGTATTCGATTTCACCGCCTATGGCAACACCTCGTGCAATGGTGGTAACATTTACCTGAAAAGGCTGTAGTTTTTTAAAAATGTAGAAGACAGTTGTGTCCCCTTCCATGGTCGTACTAAGAGCCATGATGACTTCGGAAACCTCACCAGACTCTAGTCGTGAAACCAGCTGCTGGATGTTCAGTTGCTCTGGACCGATGCCATCAACCGGACTAAGAATTCCACCTAAAACATGGTAAAGCCCACGGTATTGGGATGTGTTTTCAACCGCCATCACATCGCGAATATCCTCCACCACCATCACCAAAGAACGATCACGACGCTGGTCGGCGCAAATAGAGCACGTTTCGCTCTCGGAAATGTTTTGGCAAGTGTTGCAATAGCGAACTTCCGTACGCAATCGCACCAATGCGTTGGCAAAACGCTCAGCGTCGGAAGTTGGTCGCCTCAGCATGTTGAGAACCAACCTCAAAGCGGTCTTACGGCCTATTCCGGGCAGTCGGCTGAACTCATTTACAGCCGCTTCAAGCAGTTTGGAAGGATAATTTTGCACCTGGTGTTCTTCCCTACAAATATATTGAAATCAAGGGTTTCGTAGTA
This sequence comes from Bacteroidia bacterium, assembly GCA_023262505.1. Lineage (GTDB taxonomy): Bacteria > Bacteroidota > Bacteroidia > AKYH767-A > OLB10 > JALRAP01. The sequence goes on along the minus strand of JALRAP010000043.1, from coordinate 12,620 downwards.
ACCTGGCTTTGTGCAAAACTCAGCAGCCAGATAAGTCGATGGAATCTTGCAAAACACTTGCTTTGTAACAAGCACAAACGTATGACACCAACCCTGATTCTATCCGTCGTAGCAGCCTACAGCGCGCTATTGTTCCTTGTAGTTTGGATAACCAGCAGGAATGCCAACAATGAATCCTATTTCATTGGTAACAAATCCTCTCGCTGGTATATCGTAGCCTACGGAATGATTGGAGCCAGTTTGTCAGGCGTCACCTTCATGTCGGTCCCTGGAGCCGTTGCCACTACGGAATTCAGCTATATGCAAGTGGTGTTCGGATACTTTTTCGGATATGCTGTAATCGCACTGGTGTTAATGCCGGTTTATTATAAGATGAATCTGACTTCTATTTACACTTACCTGGAAGAGCGATTCGGCAACAACTCATACCTCACAGGATCCTTCTTTTTCATACTATCAAGGACTATCGGAGCAGCATTCAGGCTATATATCGTAATTAATGTGCTGCAAACCTTTGTGTTCGATGAACTAGGAGTTCCTTTTGTAGTTACTGTGGGCACCTTCATGGCACTCATCCTGCTCTACACCTACAAAGGCGGAGTTAAAACGATTGTATGGACCGACACCCTGCAAACCACGTTCATGTTGGTTACGGTTGTCTTTAGTATATTCTTAATTTGTGATGAGTTAGGTCTCACACTCGGCCAATTGACATCCAGATTATGGAGCGAAGACATCTCCAACATTGTGGTTAGCGACTACCTTTCAAAGAATTATTTCTGGAAAGATTTCCTTGGCGGGATGTTCATTGCGATTGCCATGACCGGCTTAGACCAGGAAATGATGCAGAAAAACCTGAGTTGTAAGAATATCGGCGAAGCACAAAAAAACATGTTCACATTTTCGGGCGTACTAATCGTCGTGAACTTCTTGTTTTTGATGCTGGGTGCAGCCCTTGTATATTACGCCACGCAATACGGGATCACTATCAATCCGAAGCATACCGACGATTTATTCCCGAACATCGCGCTCAATCATCTGGGCACCATCACGGGGCTCATGTTCATCATCGGTTTGATATCGGCGGCCTACCCAAGTGCTGATGGTGCATTGACAGCACTAACCACCGCGGTTTGTTATGATTTTTTGAAATTGAACCGCCGCAAGGATGTGACCGAAGAGTCATTGCGCAAGACCAGACACATCGTACACATATCCTTTGCCGTGATTTTGCTATTGGTAATCGTACTTTTCCGCGTAATCAATGACGATGCAGTAATACGTAACCTTTTTAAAGTTGCCGGATTCACCTACGGGCCGCTTCTCGGACTGTTCGCTTTCGGATTATTGACCAAAAGGAGCCTGCGCGACAAACTCACTCCCGTGGTTTGTATTATCTCCCCTGCGATATCCTGGATAATAGCAGACAAAGGTCCCGAGTTGTTGGGAGGTTATAAATTCGGTTTTGAAATGATCATCATCAACGGGTTAGTCACCTTCCTGGGCCTCTACATCATTTCCGGAAAAAGAACCGTCCCCGCAAGTTAATAATCCTAATTTTGCAACCATACCATAAAGAATTTAGCCATGAGAAAAGATGTTTACTACGGCGAATATTTACAGCTGGACAAGATACTGAACGCCCAACTACCAGAAAGCGATAAAGAAGGCATTGAAGCGCATGACGAGATGCTTTTCATAATCATCCATCAAGCATATGAACTTTGGTTCAAGCAGATTATTTATGAACTGAAATCCATTCACGGGATATTCCACAGCAAAACAATCAACGATAACGATCCCGACCTTTACAAAGCGGTTCACCGGATGAAGCGGATATCCACTATTCTGGATGTCGCGGTTCACCAGATTTCCATCATGGAAACCATGACTCCTCTTGATTTCCTCGATTTTCGTAACCTGCTCAGACCCGCATCCGGTTTCCAAAGCATACAATTCAAAATCGTTGAGGCATTACTCGGTTTGAGATTGGAAAATCGTCATGGCAGGGAGTACTACCTTTCACAATTGAAAGAGGAAGACAAGGATACCATTCGTCAAGTGGAAGAAGGTAGTTCATTGATTGAGGAGGTGAATGCATGGCTGGAGCGGATGCCTTTCTTTGATGAAAAAAACCTTTGGCAATCCTATTCCGGCACCCATGGCGAATTTTGGGCCGATTACAAACATGCATATGGTTCCAGTTTAACACAAGGTGAACAAGCAAACCTTGAAAGGTTTGACCACGTATTTTTCGATGCTGACTTCGCTAAAACGAGAAGGTTTTCAAATAAGGCGGCCCGATCCGCGCTATTCATCATGCTTTACCGCGATTACCCACTTCTTCAACTTCCATTCCAGTTGCTGAACTTGTTGTTAGATATCGATGAGCTGATGGCAACTTGGCGTTACCGACATATGAATATGGTTCACCGCATGATAGGCATGCGAGTTGGTACAGGGGGAAGTAGCGGCAAGGAGTACTTGAAATCGGCTCTCGACAAGCACTACATTTTCGCTGAACTTGCTGAACTGACTTCCTTCCTTATTGAAAGAAGAAACTTACCTGTGCTCCCGAAAAATCTTGAGGAGCGATTGGCATTCGTGCATCGTTGATTAGAGCCTGATAGTAATTACCGGCCAAACATCTCCAAAGTTATCGTCCAGCATCAAACCGGGCATTAGTGAGAAGTGTTGGAATTTTCGGCGGTAATAAATCATTCCTGCTGGTTCGGAAAACTGGCGGCCCCTCGCTTCTATCAGATAAGAAATGCCCAAACCGTTCCAATTCGGAGTATCCTTGCTGAATGGGCTGAAGTTCAGCATGAACTCCAACCCGGCAAAGGTGTTGCGGTAAACATTGAAATCACCGTCTGCATTTTGCGAAAAAAAGAAAAAACTGGTTGATTGTGCCGAAAAGGAATAGCGCTCCTTGTGTTTGTACTGGATACTGAGATGCACCGTGGGAGAAAGTGTGTTTCGTACCAACCCCGCCCCGAAAGAACCAAAAACGCCAAATGTTCGACCCGAAACGGTATCCATTGGCTCTTCGCTTGATGCATCTGTTTGGCCAAGTATTGGAATTGACCAGGAAATCAGGAAGGAAAATGCAATTGCGGTTAGGATATGCTTCATGTTACAAATCTATTTTTTTAGATACGACCAAAGACTGTCCGGAAACGGACTTAACGGTAACATTTATACCTTTTTCGATGAAGGCATTGTCTGCCACGGCATCATAAATACGCGCTCCAATCAGCACTTTTCCTGATGGACGAAGCAAGGTGTCTGTAATACCGTTAGAGCCAATTAGTGAATGAAGGCCTGCATCTGTACTTACAAAACCGGAACCTGATTCCATAGTTGTTTGCAACACCATCTTTCCAAACCTTGCGGAACGCATCAAACTCCTTCCCGTGATGAATGCAAGAATCACGGAAACGAACATGGAAATAACGACCGTAGCAAAGGCAACAGTCAGCTCTCGGCTCGATACGGGAGAGAAATCAAATCCTTGGTTCCCCACCATACTTAAGGCAAATGCCATAACTATGAGTACGATTCCTGAAATACCAGCAATGCCAAAACCGGGAATCACAAAGAATTCAATGGCCAACAAGACAAATCCTATAATTGCCAAAAGTATTTCCCAATTGGCAGCCATTCCATCTAAATAAAGTGGAACAAAATACAACAAGGCGGCTATGGAGGCGGCCAAAAGCGGAAAACCGATGCCAGGCGTTTGCAGTTCAAAATAGATTCCTCCGAGAATAATCAACAACAGGACTCCACTGACCGCGGGATTGGTAAAGAATGTGATTACATTGTCGACCCAAGTTGGCTCATAACGCAACTGCTTTGCACCTACCATCTGCTCAGCTTCAAGAACCTCGTCGATAGAAGACACTTGCTTTTCGCAAAACCCGTTCTTAATGGCCTCGGAAGTGGTAAAGGTGAGTACTTTACCGGAATCATTCACACCTGGAATATAAGTTCGTGGGTCCACCATGGCTTCAGCTATTATTGGATCTCGCCCGCGCTTTTCGGCTGTAGAGCGCATGATGGAACGCATGTAGGACTGGTATTTGTCGGGGAGTGGCTCTCCACTTTCATTTACGACTGTAGCAGCACCAATGCTGGATCCTCCAGTCATGTATATGCGGTTGCAGGATATGGCAATCAAAGCCCCAGCGGATGCAGCATTGTTGTTGATAAAGGCAACTACAGGTATCGGGAAGTTCATCAAGCGGGTACGCATGGTATCGGCGGCATCTAACAATCCGCCGTAAGTATTCATGTTAAGAATTACCAGATCCACTTTTTGGGCCTGTGCCTCATCTAAAGCCTTACCCAATTTGCGAGCCATACCTGGCGAAATTTCCTCGCGCACATCTATCACATAAACCTTGGATGGCATGCCCGCGTTCGCAGCAAATGCAGATATCAAAATCAACCCGATAACTATAAAAAACAAGGGTGAATTGAGCTTCATTTGTTTTGATTTTGACGATGCTTTGAACTTGAAAACGGGTAGAATGCTTATAATTGTGTAAATATACTACCATTCCCAATCCGATAATGCCTTGAAAAAAAACGGAACATCACTGTTGGCAATGACTTGTTGCCTTTTGACAGTAATCATACTATTAGGCTTTGGTCGCCCCCACCTGCCTATTGGTTTTCCTCAAAGCGCTGAGGTAACGGAGATTTCATTTACGCAGAGACCTTGGTCCACCCTACCCGATTCCAATAAAACGAAAACCCAAGAAGAGATTCGGCATCAAGTTAAAAAAGGTGAAACGCTGTTTTCCATTTCAAGGATGTACGGAATTTCCATCAGTGAAATCAAGCGGCTCAATGGGATTTTAAATGAGGGAATCACTGAAGGTAGAGTATTGATTATACGCCGTGCTCCAATTGATTCACAGGGTAGCGTAGACAGCATAGGCCAGAAGCCGACAGTGGCGGACAGCTCCATATTGCAAAACGACATATATCGGCAGACCAATCCAACCAAACGGGTACAAACCATTCGACCAAAGGATGGAGAAAAATCATATATGCAAATCATCGAAACGGGCTTAGCTACGCGAGTAGAAGATTCACAATGGGCCCCGGGTCATTACTACTGCATGCATAAAACCGCCCCTATAGGTACAATCATCAAACTAACTGATAATGAAACGAGTAAAAGTGTTTACCTGAAAGTGATGGGCAATATGAGTGTCAGCGAGCCTTCTTCTTTGATCTTACGGATTTCATCCTTTGCAGCCAACAAATTGGGACTGCCTGACAAGCCTTTTACTGTTGAAATATCATATGCCTTGCTCGATTAGGATCTAGGTTTAGGGATATGCGTTAAGTTTATCAAAAATACCCTACTTTTGCACCCTTATTTAACCCCTGCCCAAGTGGCGAAATTGGTAGACGCACCATCTTGAGGGGGTGGCGGGAATACCCGTGCGAGTTCGAATCTCGCCTTGGGCACATGAATGATCCGCGCGAGTGGCGGAATTGGTAGACGCGCAGGTCTCAGAAGCCTGTGGGGTAACACCTGTAGGAGTTCGAGTCTCCTCTCGCGCACTTTTTTGATTGGGATCAAAACTCTTTCCTGAGACCTAAATTGATAAAAAACACCTGTAGGGTAATCCTCCGCGGCAGTTGCAGTGGCAGCTCCGCCCTAAACTAGCTTAAACTGAGCATGTCTAAGTGTCGAAGCAACCGTAAACTATTGTCGATTAAAATTATAGAAAAAGACCGCCTAAATCCATTAAATCCGCTCAATACGTGCTCTTATAGTAGTTCAACCCCACAATTATTTTGAGGAATTGAGTATTTGAGGATTCGAGTATTTCAGGCACTCAAAACAGCCAGGCTATTTCAGAATTGGGCTCAGTACCTACGACCTACTACCCTACTAACACGCGTCTTCGTAACTTTGACCAGACATGTACGCCGTTGTAGATTTAGAAACCACTGGAAGCCATCCCTCCCATGACAACATCATCGAGATTGCTGTTTACCTGCATGACGGCGATAACGTAACTGATCAGTTTTGCTCTCTACTGAACCCTGGCCACCCTATTCCGCCATTCATTTCTAAACTTACCGGTATCACCAACGATATGGTAGCCGATGCCCCCACCTTTTCCGACATCGCCCAACAGCTTTCGGAGTTTATTAAAGGTCGGATCTTTGTGGCACATAACGTCCAATTCGACCACTCCTTCCTCAAACAATCATTGCTGAGGCATGGCCTCTATCTTGAAGGTGAAATGCTCTGTACTATCAAAGCAGGTAGGGCATTAATTCCAGGACTCGCCTCGTACAAATTATCGTCGTTATGCAAGGCGTTGGATATCCAATTGAATAATGCTCATCGCGCTTACGCGGATGCCTTGGCAACCGCACATGTCTTAACCGTATTGAACGAGCGAGCCAAAGGCAATCTGACTCCATACCATTACCAAAAGGAGGTCCGTAAAAATCCTTCCCGAGTACCCGAAGAATCTTTGGACGCACTGCCTAGCCAAGCTGGACTACTTTTCTTTTTGTCAGAAAACGGTGAAGTTTTGCTTGTTAGCGGGTCATCAAACATCCGCAAAAAAGCTTGGAGCTTGGTTAAAAGATTTCACCACAAACGACTGTTACCACTGGCCACCGAGGCCGCTTCAGTGTCATATGAGATTACCGGAAGTGAAATATTAGCGTCGGTATTGGAGATCCAACATTGCAAAGATTCAAAACCCAAATTCAACCGTTCGTATAAAGGATATGAAAGCAGATGTGTCATCACGGACGTCGTAGATAACCAAGGATTACTGCATCTTCAAATCGCAAATCATAAGACAGGTGAAAATCGTTACAGAACATTTTCATCGAATACCGAGGCCAGGAGGATATTGAATGAGGCACAAAAGAAATTCAACATCATCAATGAATTCAATACAGGAGCCTCTAAATTGCAATTGGATGATCTGCCAACACACAATGAAAAATCCGAAAAGGCATTGGAATGGATTTCCGCTGGCAGGAAAACACTCATTTTACACGATAAACTGACACAAAGCGGTGAACACACCCTGTTTTTGCTTGAGGACGAGGTGGTGAAAGGTTATAAGACGCTAGGAGTTCGTGAAACCTTAACAAGCCATGAAACATTGCGAGAGCAATTGATTTCGCTGCCAGACGACCCAGGGATCTACCGAACGATTTCACGCCATGTTTCAAGAGGAAAGATTCGAAAAATAACGAAGGTAGAGCAAGCATGAGGCAGTGCGCAGACACATTCCTGATGATCCGGCCATCACACTTCGGATTCAACCCCGAAACGGCGGCCTCCAACACTTTTCAGAACTCATCCAATCAGCACGACCTTGCATCAATTGCCCAAAAGGAATTTGATGGCATGGCACAACGGCTGCGAAATGAAAACATCCAAATCATCTGCATTAACGACCTCCCAAAATCAAGCACCCCTGATGCAGTGTTTCCTAACAATTGGATTTCGTTGCAACACAAAGGCCAAGCGGTTTTATATCCGATGGCAACTGCGAACCGGCGCAGAGAGCGTAGAACTGACATTCTTGAAATATTACAAGACCAGTTCAACTTCAACATAAGTGAAGTAATCGACTTAACGCAAAGTGAAAATACTGGCGAGTTTCTAGAGGGTACCGGTAGCATCGTGTTTGACCACATCAACCAATTGGCATTCGCATCTTCAAGCCACCGGACATCCCCGAACGTATTGATTTCCTTGTGCGAAAAACTGGATTACGAGCCCATCACATTTGAATCAAAAAAATATGGCAATACGCCGGTTTACCATACCAATGTGTTGCTTTCAATTGGGGAGCGACAGGCTGTGGTTTGCCTGAATGCGATTGCAGAAGGGAAATCCAAAGCAAAAATGATTGAAATGTTGGAACTATCCAACCGCGAATTAATTGACATTACAGAGGAGCAGATGTTCCACTTCGGAGCCAATCTTCTTGAAGTTCGAAACATACATGAAGAGCCTTTCATCGTTTGCTCCGAAACCGCGTTAAGCAAATTCAGCCGTGAACAAATCCGCAAACTTGAGAACCATGCAACTCTTATTCCATGTTCCGTACCGAACATCGAAAAACATGGTGGCGGGAGTGTTCGCTGCATGCTAGCCGAAGTGTTTTTACCCTCGAAGAAACAGTTAAACACAGTGATCTTGGTTAGATCAGAGCAAGAACTGGAATCTTGTTTTCAATTGCGATACGAAATACTCAGAAGACCGTGGAATCAACCCATAGGATCTGAGCGCGATGAACAAGAAGGGACCTCGTGGCATTTCATGGCAAAAAACGCTCAAGGCTCCACCATCGGCACGGCCCGACTACAGCGGTTAGATGAGAATCGCGGACAGTTACGCTATATGGCCGTAGCAGAAAACTACCAAGGAAAAGGCATCGGAAAACTATTGCTGCAGACAGCAGAGGAACAAGCTGTAGCCCTTGGCATGAAATCCATCTTTTTACAGGCTAGAGACAATGCAGTTCCATTCTATTTATCGAACGGATATCTCGTATTGGAAAAAACATTCTTGCTTTATGATGAAATCCAACATTTCAGTATGGAAAAACAGTTGTCATACTCTTTGTAACTTTCACCTTTCAATTCAGCCATGCTTCGCATCGATATCATCACCGTATTACCCGAGCTTTTGGAATCGCCCTTCAACCATTCCATTGTAAAGCGAGCACGTCAAAAGGGATTGGTTGAAATCAACTTGATTCACTTACGCGATTTTGCCACCAATAAGCATCGCTCTGTCGATGACTACGCCTACGGAGGAGGAGCAGGAATGGTGATGATGATTGAACCGATTGCAGCTTGCATCAACCATCTGAAGAGCGAACGTCCATATGATGAAGTGATCTACATGAGTCCGGATGGCGAGTTGTTGGACCAGCCATTGTCGAACCGTTTATCCCTGCAACAAAACCTGATCGTGCTTTGTGGACACTATAAGGGAATCGATGAGCGCATTCGTGAACACCTCATCACAAAGGAAATATCCATTGGCAATTATGTTCTTTCAGGAGGCGAATTGGCAGCTGCAGTATTATGCGACAGTATTATAAGGCTGATTCCCGGTGCCATTTCCGACGAAACTTCAGCCCTCTCAGACTCCTTCCAGGACAATCTGGTGGCTCCACCCGTATATACCCGTCCGGCAGATTTCAATGGATGGAAAGTGCCTGACATTTTGCTATCCGGCAATGAAAAGTTGATTACAGAATGGCTTCACAATCAATCAATTAAAAGAACCCAGGAGCGTCGTCCTAATCTTTTGAAACCTAAGGACACAGAGAATAGTAACATCCAAGGGTAGTTGGGTTGAAACATATTTTAAATGTTTTGTCAGGAATTGATGAAAATTCCGTAATATTGCAGTCCCTCCGAAAATTCATCAACGAAGAGGTAAAACATTAAATACCATGGACTTAGTAAAATACGTAGAAGATACCCTGACGGAGAAAAAGGATTTCCCCGAGTTCAAGGCTGGAGACACGGTTACTGTTGTTTATAAAATCAAGGAAGGAAACAAAGAGCGTGAGCAGTTGTTCCAAGGCGTTGTTTTGCAGCGTAAGGGACACGGCACTACAAAAACCTTTACTGTACGTAAAGTATCCAACGGCGTTGGTGTAGAGCGTATTTTCCCACTTTGTAGTCCTAAAATTGCTCGTATTGAAGTTAACAAGCGTGGTGTAGTTCGCAGGGCTCGTATTTTCTACTTGCGCGAGATTTTCGGCAAGAAAGCCCGTATCGAAGAAAAGCGCGTTTAGTCCAAGACCTTCATTTCATCATGATAAGACGACAGGCCTCCTCGGAGGCCTGTTTCTTTTATTCCTTGCACCCCAAAGCCTTCCTGCCCTATTCACTAATTTTGCCGCCTGCTTTCAAGAGACCTACCCAACAACATTATGGGATTTAACCCTGACGCCAACCCCAAGGAATTCATAATCATCAAAGGGGCATCGGTACATAACCTGAAAAAACTGGATGTGACCATTCCTCGAAACAGGATGGTAGTAATTACAGGTCTTTCAGGCTCAGGCAAATCTTCGTTAGCCTTCGATACGCTGTATGCTGAGGGACAACGTAGGTATGTGGAAAGCCTATCCGCATATGCTCGACAATTCATCGGCCGCATGGACAAACCCGAGGTCGAGTTTATAAAAGGTATCTCACCCGCCATAGCCATCGAGCAAAAAGTAAATGTGCGAAACCCCAGGTCAACCGTGGGTACAAGTACCGAGATCTACGATTACTTAAAGCTGTTATTTGCCCGAGCCGGTAGAACCTATTCTCCCGTATCAGGAACTGAGGTTCGTAAACACAACGTAAGTGACATCACCGACTATTGTTGTGCATTGGCTAATGGAACGAGAGTCATGATTTTCGCACCGCTGATCCAAACAAGTAACCGAACCTTAAACGAGGAGATTTCCGTACTGCTTCAAAAAGGGTTTACACGGGTTTGGTTGGATGGAAAAGTACATAAGATTGAGGATCTAATCGCAGAGGCTCCTAAAAAAGGAAAGGCATCCAAATCCAAGAGCTTTCCAGAAACCAGGATACTGATTGACCGATTTCTGATTGAGGATCCTGACGAAGAATTCAAATCGAGGATTGCAGATTCCGCACAAACAGCATTTTTCGAAGGCCGAGGAACCTGCATTGTAATTTCTGAGAATGAGCAAGGAATACCCCATGAAACCCATTTCAGCAACCGCTTTGAAGCGGATGGAATTTCATTTGAAGAACCTAGCGTTAATTTGTTCAGTTTCAACAATCCCTATGGCGCATGCAAGCACTGCGAAGGATTCGGTAGTGTGATCGGTATCGATGAGGATTTGGTGGTACCAGACAAAAGCCTTTCAATCTACGATGGTGCGATAGTTTGCTGGCGTGGTGAGAAAATGAAAGAATGGAATGACGCGTTGGTGAAAGTGGCACACAAATTCAATTTCCCAATCCATCGCCCTTATCACCAACTCAATAAACATGACCGTGAACTTCTTTGGAAAGGCAATAGCCATTTCAGAGGCATTAATGAGTTTTTCACTTTTCTGGAAGAAAACAATTACAAGATTCAATACCGTGTGATGCTGTCGCGCTATCGCGGTAAAACCAAATGCCCGGAGTGTCACGGTTCGCGTCTACGCGCGGATGCTAACTACGTTAAAATAGGTGGCTGCTCCATCACAGACTTGGTGCTAATGCCCGTTGATGACACAGTGGCATTCTTCCAAAATCTCAAATTAACCAAGTATGAGTTGCAAGTCGCCGGTCGTGTACTTACCGAGATCAACTCCAGATTGAACTTCTTGAAAAACGTTGGCCTAGGTTATCTTTCATTGAATAGGCTTTCAAACACGCTTTCGGGAGGCGAGTCTCAACGAATAAACTTAGCCACATCGCTAGGAAGCAGCCTGGTTGGCTCCATGTACATTTTGGATGAGCCTTCTATTGGTTTGCACCCACGTGACACAGAACGACTGATTGGAGTTTTAAGGTCATTACAACAATTGGGCAACACAGTTATCATTGTTGAACACGATGAGGAAATCATGCGTGCCGCCGACCAGCTCATTGATATCGGACCTATGGCTGGAAGTCATGGGGGCACCTTGGTATTTCAAGGCTCGTTCAATGAGATAGTCAAATCCAATGGCCTAACCGGAAAATACTTGTCGGGCACGCAAACCATTCCGGTTCCTGAACGCAGAAGAAAGTGGAAGCAGTTTGTTGAAATTTCAGGAGCACGGGAAAACAACCTGCAAAACATAAATGCCAAATTCCCGCTAGGTGTGCTAACCGCTGTTACAGGTGTGAGCGGATCGGGAAAAACATCATTGGTGAAAAAAATCCTATACCCGGCCATTAAGAAAATAATTGGTGGCTATGGTGAACAAACCGGCAACTTCGACCGACTTGGCGGCGACTACACATCCATCACCGAAATCGAGTTGGTTGATCAAAACCCCATAGGTAAATCGTCCAGATCGAACCCTGTTACATACGTTAAAGCGTATGATGAGGTTCGCGCTTTGTTTGCCGATTTGCCACAGGCACGCAGCCGCAACCTAAAGCCATCACACTTTTCTTTCAATGTGGATGGTGGTCGTTGTGAAATCTGCCAAGGGGAAGGTAGTGTTACCATCGAAATGCAGTTCATGTCTTCGTGTCACCGACCCGCGGAGCGAATCGGAAATGGCGGTGTTGCGATGGGGCCACCCTGAACGACCTGCTCAAGGGACCCTGTGATGTTACGAGCGCCCCGCGGACAACGGCAACCCGTCGCCCGAGGGGCATTCTCGCGATTTCGGGAGGAAAATCAGCTCTCGGTCGAGCCCGCTCCGGCGGCCTGGCCCTCCCAACGTCCGCTCAGGACGTCGGCGGGACCCTCGTCCTCGGAGTGGTACGTGGACATGGGCACGTAGTCCGGGGCGTCGATGCCGAAGTCCCGGTAACGCATCATGCCCGAACCCGCCGGGATGAGCTTTCCGATGATGATGTTCTCCTTCAGACCGTTCAACGTGTCGCCACGGCCGTCGATGGCGGCCTCGGTCAACACG
>JALRAP010000042.1 GCA_023262505.1 Bacteroidia bacterium | reverse complement strand
GTTTTTGCGCAAGTACCGCCGGCACTCCATGGTCATCATTCTGATAGTTGCTGCTGTGATTACCCCTTCGCCCGATATCACTAGCCAGATTTTGGTTGCAATCCCTTTGTTTCTGCTTTATGAAATCAGCATAGGGGTTTCGGCAGCCGTTGAGCGAAATCGCGCAAAAGAAACCTAGCCTTTCAAGGTTTCTGCTCTTTTCTCCATTGTTGTGGTACCTCAATCAGGTAGTAATAAAGCACATTGAGTAAGCCTGCTGCGAAGAACAAGACAGCAATGGAACGGGTGTCATCATTGTAATAGAACTCACCCAGCATCCAAATCGAATTGCCTGATATCCAAAAGCATACGGCTAGGTTGTGAAACAGGTCCGAGCGTACCATTCGTCTGATCCAAGTAATGTGCATTGCCACGAAAATGGTGGGCAATATCATGAAAAGTCCGGCCGGTTTCCAATCCATGATCCAACAGGTGTCTTTTACCAACCACAGGAAGATGTGCAGGTTTTCGTATTGCCTGATGCGGGTTATTTTTAGCATGTGGCAAACTTAAAAATTGTTGTTGCCGTTTAATACTATATTACAATTAAATTTGTCCCATATGGATCCGATTGTAAAGGAATTTAACGATTACCGTTCGCTCATGAATGAGCGGATCATGGAGTCAGATAATCTGGTAATTAAACGGCTCTTCAACCTGGATGCCAATACCTATTCGGAAGGAGCCTTGCCTGTAAAGACCAAGGAAATGCTTGGGCTTGTAGCCAGTATGGTTTTGCGATGCGATGATTGCATTCGGTACCACCTGCAGAAATGCCATGAAGAGGGTGTTTCAACTGAAGAGGTTTTTGAAGTATTCGCCATAGCGAACATCGTAGGAGGAACCATTGTGATACCCCATCTAAGGCGTGCGGTTGAATTCTGGGACAAATTGAAAGGCTGATGACTTTTAAAAAAAAGATGCAAAAACTCTCAATGCGATTTTTGAATGGGATTTTTGTTGTTTTGTTTTTTTCCATTCCTTTCAATGTACTTGGACAAACCACCAAGGTTTCTGGAAAGGTATCGGATGCGCTCACTAATGAGCCGATTCCATTCGCCAATGTGGCTTTCAAAGGAACCCGTATCGGTGCCGTTACAGATATCAACGGGAATTTCACCATTGAATCTGATCAAGCCACAGACTCCCTAACGGCATCATTCGTAGGATACAGGGCTGTAACCTTGAAAATCAACAAAGGGAAAAGCCAAACAGCCAATTTCCTACTCAAAACCTCGGAAGTGGAACTGTTGGAAGTAGTAGTGAAAGCTGGCGAAAATCCCGCCAATATCCTCATCAAAAAAGTTGTCGATCACAAGGAAGAAAACGACCGGAACCGCCTAGATTACTTCAGTTATGAACTGTACAACAAGTTGGAGTTTGATTTGACTGACATCCCACCTGATTTCAAAGAAAAAAAACTCGTCAAGCCTTTTGCGTTCATATTTGATAACGTCGACAGTAACGTTACAAACGGCAAACCCTTCCTTCCGTTTTTCATTACGGAAACCATCTCGGATGTACAGTACCGTAAAAATCCAAAAACCACCAAGGAAAGAATAAAGGCCAGCAAGATTTCGGGTTTGGAGAACGAGTCTGTGACGCAGTTCCTAGGGGACATGTATCAGAATATCGATGTTTATGATAACTACATGAACATCTTCGGCAAGAGTTTTGTGAGTCCGGTTTCAAATGTGGGTTTGTTGTACTATAAGTATTACCTGACCGATTCAGCTTTTTTCGACAACCAATGGTGTTACAAGCTAAAGTTCAAGCCTCGACGTAAGCAAGAGCTTACCTTCACAGGTGAATGCTGGATACATGATACAACCTTTGCCATTCGGAAAATCGATATGCGGGTGGTTGACGATGCCAACATAAATTTTGTGGAAGACCTCGCTGTAGTCAAAGAATACAAGCGCATCAACAACGAACACTGGATGCTATCTAAGGAGATGCTCGTAGTTGACTTCGCAGCCAGAAAGGACGGCATGGGCCTAATAGGAAGGCGCAGTGCATCCTACAAGGATTTTTCCATCAACGTACCTATTTCGGAGGATGTTCTATCAGGGCCTGAGAATATCACCGTAGATGAAAACTCTACCGGCAAGGATGAGTCGTTTTGGGCGGAGGCGCGGCACGATTCACTTTCTGAACGTGAAAAAAAAATATACGCGATGGTAGACACCATCAAAACTTTGCCTGCGTTTAAAACATATGTGGATATCATCACCTTGTTTTTCACGGGGCATTATGAGATTGGTAAATTTGAATTGGGTCCATACTACACATTGTTGTCCTTCAACGAAGTCGAGGGTGCTCGATTCCGTTTGGGGGGTAGGACGGGTCCTAAGTTCAGCCAGCGTCTACGTTTGGAGGGCTATGCCGCATATGGTTCCAAGGATGAGGAATTCAAATACATGGGCGGATTCCGTTATTTCCTGCAAACCAAGCCGAGGATGGCCATTGGCGCTCGATACAAAAACGACGTCGTGCAGCTAGGTCAAAGTGAAAACGCATTTCAAGACGACAATATCCTTTCTTCTTTGTTCAGACGCAACCCCGCCGACAAACTGACCCAACAGGAAACCTATCGGTTTTTCTATGAGCAAGAGTTTTATTCCGGGTTTTCTTACAGGCTTTCCATGGATCATGGTACTTTAAGGCCTTTGGGAAGCTTAGACTATTCCTATTACTCCGATTTTGAATCAAATCAGGTGAGGAATGTGATTAATATGTCTGAAGCAAGTTTGGTTTTGCGTTTCGCCTACCGTGAAAAATTTGTTGAAGGAGAAAAGGGGCGTATCAGTTTAGGCAGTGAGTATCCCGTGGCAAGGGTGGTTTATACTTCGGGGTTGAAGGGGGTTTTGGAGAGTGATTTTTCCTATCAAAAGCTTACGGCCAAAGTGGATGATAACATTCCACTTCCGCCTTTCGGATACACTTACTATGCCATTGAGGCTGGTAAGGTATGGGGTAATATTCCTTATCCGTTATTGCATGTTCACCAAGGCAATGAATCATACTTTTATGATTATGCCTCCTTCAATATGATGAACTACTATGAGTTTGTCAGCGACCAATATGCATCCCTTTTTGTAGTACACCATTTCGATGGCTTTTTCCTTGATAAGATTCCGCTACTTCGTAAGCTCAAATGGCGTGAGGTTGCAAGTTTACGTGCTGTTTATGGAGGCCTTTCTGAAAGTAACCGCAAGTTATTGGTCAAGCCTGATGAAATCGGTTCGCTATCTGCAAAACCTTATGTGGAAACCGGATTCGGTGTAGAGAACATCTTCAAGATTCTCAGATTCGACTTCATGTACCGCTTGTCGTACCTTGATAATCCGGATATCGCCAAATTCGGAATCAGAGGCAGTTTGCAGATTACCTTCTGACACGTTCATGTCCAAGGATTAGGTTAAATTCGCATTACAAACCCAAATAAATCACCATGCGTTTACGCGCCGAAAAGCTGATTAAACGATACAAAAGTAGGACCGTGGTTGACCATGTTTCCATTCACGTAGACCAAGGTGAAATCGTGGGATTGTTGGGGCCTAACGGAGCAGGCAAGACCACCACTTTTTACATGACGGTGGGCCTCATACGTCCTAATGAGGGAAAAATATTTTTGGATGACCGCGAAATCACAAGCGAGCCTATGTATCGTCGAGCTCAATTGGGTGTCGGCTATTTGGCTCAAGAGGCATCGGTATTCCGCAAGTTGAGTGTAGAGGATAACATAAGTGCGGTATTGGAAATGACAAACAAGAGCCAGGAGGAGCAGCGCGATAAATTGGAGACGCTCCTGGATGAGTTCGGCTTACAAAGGATTCGTAAAAACCGTGGTGATTTGTTGTCTGGTGGTGAGCGCCGACGAACGGAAATCGCCCGAGCTTTGGCTGTAGATCCCAAGTTCATACTACTTGATGAACCATTCGCAGGTGTAGATCCAATAGCGGTAGAAGATATTCAGCAGATAGTGGCAGGACTGAAAAGGAAAAACATCGGTATTTTGATTACTGACCACAATGTTCATGAAACATTGACAATTACAGATAGGGCATACCTGCTTTTCGAGGGTAGAATTTTAAAAGAAGGTACAGCCAGGGATTTGGCCGAAGACGAGCAGGTGCGACGTGTATACTTGGGTCAGAATTTCACTTTGAGGACTTAATGAGCCTCAAGCCAGTTATTACCTGTCCCAATTTCAACTTCCAAGGGCACTGTCATTTCAATGGCGTTAACCATGCACTCGCGGATGATGGGTTTTATGAGATCCAGCTCATCGTTAGACACATCGAAAACCAATTCATCGTGAACCTGCAAAATCATTCTTGATTTCAAATTGCGTTGGTTTAATTCCCTGTGGATATTGATCATCGCAACCTTTATCAAATCAGCTGCGGAGCCTTGTATAGGTGCATTGATGGCGTTTCGCTCTGCAAAACCGCGTACCACCGCATTGGCTGAATTGATGTCGCGCAAATAACGCCTCCGGCCCAATATCGTTTCAACATAGCCGTTTTTTCGTGCCGACTCGATACTTCCGTCCATATAGCTTTTGATGGTTGGAAATTCTCGGAAATAGTTGTCTATGATGTTGGCTGCTTCTTTTTTAGGAATATTCAGTCGCTGCGATAGTCCGAATGCGCTTATGCCGTAAATAATTCCAAAGTTCACCATCTTGGCATTACGACGCATCTCCGAAGAAACCAGTTCCAATGGAACGCCATATACTTTGGCGGCTGTGGAAGTATGAATATCGATACCGTTTTTGAATGCCTCAATCATGCCTGCGTCTTTACTGAACTCGGCAATGATGCGCAATTCTATCTGCGAATAATCTGCTGAAAGCAAAGTGAAATTCTTGTTTCGCGCCACAAAGGCTTTTCTTACTTCGCGACCTCTTTCAGTACGGATGGGAATGTTTTGCAGATTGGGATTGTTGGAGCTCAATCGCCCGGTTGCGGCAACCGCTTGCTGATACGACGTATGGATGCGCCCTGTTCGTGGATTCACCATTTCGGGTAATGTATCAACGTAGGTGTTCTTGAGCTTCACCAGCTGTCGGTAATCAAGTACTTGCTGCACCATGGGGTGGCGGTCAATCATTTTCGATAGAACATCCTCGCCGGTCGCGTACTGCCCGGTTTTGGTTTTTTTCGCCTTCGGATCAATTTTAAGCACATCAAACAAAACCTCCCCCAATTGCCGAGGTGAAGCAATATTGAATTTCATTCCTGCAGATGCGTAAACAGATTTCTCGGCCTCGGCAATCTCCTGCTCCAATTGATGTGAGAATTCGTGCAATGCCTCCGGGTCAATGGCAACTCCTTCGGTCTCCATGCCGGCCAGAACCGGAATCAGAGGCATCTCCACCTCTTCAAAAAGCTTGGTGAGTTGATTTTCCTTCAACTTGGGTTCCAATGCGTGCCTGAGTTGAAGTGTGATGTCGGCATCTTCGGCCGCATAGTCTTTCACGGTTTCAACATCCACCATACGCATGCTGATTTGCTCTGATTTTTTCGAACCAATCAGCTCATCGATCTTGATGGTTTTGTAATTCAAGTAAACCTCGGCGAGCAAATCCATATTGTGCCGCATGTCGGGCTCAATGAGGTAGTGCGCTATCATCGTGTCGAATAAAGGCCCTGCCAAATCGGTTTCATACCACTTCAGCATCATCAAATCGTATTTGATGTTTTGCCCGGTTTTTCCGATACGAGTGTTTTCGAAGAGTGGCTTGAATTCCTGCAAAATCGCTCTTGAATCATCATAGTTGTCGGGTAGGGGAACATACCAACCCTCATGCGGATTTATGGAGAAAGAAAGTCCGACCAACTCCGCCCTGTTAGCGTCGATATCTGTTGTTTCGGTATCAAATGAAAAGGAATCGGTTTTGCTCAAAGCAGCAATCAGTTCGTTTCTTTTTTCAGGGGTGTCGCAAAGTATGTAATGATGTTTTAGGTTGTGGATGCTGTTAAGTGAGTTTTCCTGTGGCTGCATATTGGCTTCCGAGGCAGGTGTATCCATGGTGCCGAACAAGTCTTGCTGTCCGGAAGGTGATGGAGCACCCGCAGGAAGGTCCTCTTCCAACACCTTTTTAGCCAAAGCACGGAACTCCAATTCGGCAAACACATCGCGCAAAAGTTCCTTGTCAGGGTCTTCCAGTTGCAAAGATTGCTCATCGAAATCAACGGGCACATTGGTGATAATGGTAGCTAGTTTTTTCGACATAATCGCCATGTCGGCATGTTCGCGAACCCGCTCGCCTAATTTGCCTTTGATGTTTTCGGCATTGGCAATCACATTCTCAACGGTTCCATATTCGGCAACCAGCTGCTTGGCTGTTTTTTCTCCCACACCTGGGATACCGGGTATGTTATCCGCCGAATCACCCCATAGTCCGAGTATGTCGATGACCTGACTAACCTCTTTTATCTCGAACTTTTGAAGTATTTCAGGAATGCCTAGCTTTTCAGCACCCGAGCCGAATGAAGAAGGCCGATACATGAATATGTGTTCACTCACCAACTGCCCGAAATCTTTGTCGGGTGTCATCATATACACTTCAAATCCTTGTCGCTCGGCTTCCTTCGCCAAAGTGCCAATGATATCGTCGGCTTCGTAACCTTCTTTGGTGATTATTGGGATGCGAAACCCTTCTAGTATGCGATATATGTATGGTATTGATCGCGACAAATCTTCGGGCATAGCCTCGCGATGTGCTTTGTAGTCGGCAAAGCTCTCGTGTCGCTCTGTCGGTGCTTCGGTATCGAACGATACCGCGATGTGCGTTGGGCGCTCTTTGTTAATCACCTCCAATAGGGTATTGGTAAACCCGAACATCGCGGATGTGTTGAGGCCTTTGGAGTTGATGCGAGGACTCTTGCTGAAGGCGAAATAGGCGCGATAGATGAGCGCCATGCCGTCGAGCAGGAACAGTTTCTTATTTTCTGACATGTTAGAGGGCGGTTAGGGGAGAAAGGCCCTGACTGTAAAATTAGGTTAAAGGTTTCAAACCTGAGGCATTTAAAGTCGGTCAATTAAGGTGTGCAATCGGTTGTAAACCAGTCTTTAACAATTGGATTTCTTCACCCTATAGAATTCATTAACTTTGCTCTGATATGAAAGGCATCATCCTAGCCGGAGGTTCCGGAACGCGACTGCATCCGCTCACCCTTGCCGTGAGCAAACAGCTCATGCCGGTTTATGACAAGCCGATGATTTATTATCCGTTGTCGGTGCTCATGATGTCCGGCATCAATGAGATACTGATCATCTCAACCCCGCATGATTTGCCACATTTCAGGAAGTTGTTAGGAGATGGCTCTCAGATCGGGTGCCGTTTTGAATATGCCGAGCAACAAGTTCCCAACGGACTCGCGCAAGCATTTGTTATCGGAGAGCAATTCATCTGTGATGAAAAGGTGGCGCTCATATTGGGCGACAACATATTTTACGGTACCGGATTGGAAGAATTGTTGATGCAGAATCGAAATCCCGAAGGTGGCGTAGTATATGCATACCACGTTTCGGATCCTGAGCGATACGGCGTGGTGGAATTCGACCAGTCTGGCAAGGTGATCTCCATCGAGGAAAAACCTGCAAAACCAAAATCAAATTACGCTGTTCCTGGATTGTACTTCTATGATAACAGCGTGGTTGAAATTGCCAAATCCCTCAAGCCTAGTGCTCGAGGTGAATACGAAATAACGGACGTGAATAAGGAATACCTTCGTAGGGGGCAGCTCTCTGTTGGCATCCTGAACCGCGGTACCGCTTGGCTTGATACCGGCACATTCAACTCGCTTTTGCAAGCCTCGCAATTCGTTCAAGTTATAGAAGAACGTCAAGGACTTAAAATCGGTTGTATTGAAGAGATAGCATACCGCAAGGGCTTCATCAACCGCGAACAATTGTTATCCATTGCCGAACCGTTACGAAAAAGCGGTTACGGCGAATATCTGATCAATCTGCAATGATGAACAACGTTCAACGCAATATCCTAGTAACCGGTGGGGCCGGTTTCGTTGGAAGCGCCATCGCTCAAAAACTAGCCGATGATGCTGCAAACTATGTGGTGATTGTCGATAACCTGCATACGGGAACCACACAAAAACTCCCTGTATCCCGATTCGGAAATGTGAAGTTCATCAAAGCCAACGTAAACGACTTTAAGGACATATCAAGCATTTTTAACGCATATAGGTTCGAGTATGTCTTTCACTATGCTGCTTTAGTTGGTGTAAAGCGTACGCTGGAAAACCCTGTGATGGTATTGAACGATATCACGGGTATAAAAAACGTGCTAAACCTCAGTAAGAATACAGGAGTTAAGCGTGTGTTTTTCTCATCCTCGTCAGAAGTATACGGCGAGCCTGTAGAGTTCCCTCAAAACGAACACACCACTCCATTGAACTCAAGGTTGCCATACGCAATTGTAAAAAATGTTGGCGAAGCCTATTTGCGCTCCTACAAACAGGAGTACGACCTGGACTTCACCATTTTCCGGTTCTTCAATACGTACGGTCCGCAGCAAAGCAATGATTTCGTGATGTCAAAGTTCATCACATCCGCTTTGTCGAATACGGATATCACCATCTATGGAGATGGCTCCCAGACTAGAACCTTCTGTTACATCGACGACAATGTGGATGCTTGTTTGAGCGCCTTCTATAATAACAAGGTGCTGAATGATGTGGTTAATATAGGTACCGATAACGAAATCACCATATTGGACCTTGCTCGTCGTATTATCGACATCACAGGCTCATCATCCCAAATCGTATTCCTTCCAGCACTCAAGGAAGGTGATATGACTCGTCGTTGTCCAGATAACTCCAAAATGAAGGAGCTCTTGAACCGTCCGCTTACACCCCTTGAGGATGGCGTACGTAAACTCATTGATTACCGAAAGTCAGTGCTTGCATGAAGCCTGTTCTTGGAGTAAGTGAGTTGCGTTCTATGGTAGAGGAAGCAATCAGCAAAATACATTTCCCTGATTCTCCTGCTGACCTTTACGATCCCATAACCTACATGCTTGCCTTGGAAGGCAAGCGGATGCGGCCTGTTTTGGCTCTTGCAGGAGCAAACCTGTTCACTGATGATTTGTCGCCGGCTCTAAGCCCTGCTTTAGGCTTGGAAGTCTTTCACAACTTTACCTTGTTGCACGACGACATCATGGATAACGC
This sequence comes from Bacteroidia bacterium, assembly GCA_023262505.1. Lineage (GTDB taxonomy): Bacteria > Bacteroidota > Bacteroidia > AKYH767-A > OLB10 > JALRAP01. The sequence continues at coordinate 11,986 of JALRAP010000042.1, read as the reverse complement.
TCCACTGCGTCGTTCAATGGAAACGGTTCACACCAGATGGAATCCCAACGTGGCAATTCTTTCTGGCGACACCATGTTTGTGAAATCTTGTCAATTGATGTTAGAGGCCCCCGACCAAGTGGTTCGCCATGTGATGGAATTGTTCCATCGTACTGCTATCGAGGTTTGTGAGGGTCAGCAAATGGATATGGATTTCGAAACCATGGATGATGTGACAATCAGCCAGTACATCGAAATGATCACACTCAAGACGGCGGTTTTGTTGGCCGCATCATTGAAAACAGGTGGTATGATCGCTGGCGCGGATGGCGAATCGTGTAGACACCTCTACGAATTCGGAAAAAATATCGGAGTCGCTTTCCAATTGCAAGATGATATCCTGGATGTGTTTGGTGATATGGCCAAAGTAGGAAAGGTGCAAGGAGGCGATATCATTGCAAACAAGAAAACCTTCCTTTGGATACGAGCTTTTGAACTTGCCAACCAAGATGAGCTGGCAGAGTTGGAGTTTTGGGCAAACGACCCGACAGCTGATTCAATGAAAAAGGTGGAGACCATTACCGCTATTTACAACCGTATCGGAATTCGTGAGATGGCAGAAGCGGAGATGGCACGTTTTTTCGAATCCGCCATGTTGCACCTTGCCGCTGTTAATGCTCCCGAAAATCGAAAGTCGGTGCTTACTGGGTTTGCAGAGAAGTTGATGGTGAGGGAAAAGTAGAAGCAGTACCAGTACCAGTGTATCCGACTATCGTCCGTCAATCGTCCTCGTCTGAAGCAGAGGCCAATAGACGAGCGACGAGGATGTCTTGATTATCGATTTTAGAAGACCCAAAAATATCAGACCTAGCCAAAGTACCTTAGTCTTAAGCTTGCATCCTTTTCAATTGCTTTATGAAAAAAGCAATACAAATGCTTCCGCAAGACAGTTGATGATATAGGAGAAGAATTATTGGAATTCTAAAAAGTCAATATTATATAATCTTTGACAAACAAGATGAGCTAAGGATAAAAGTCAAATTGGTAAACCGGGCATCCTCGTCCCATGCAGCTAGGCTAGCGCTTCAGACGAGGACGAGAATTGTGCTGGGAATTATAATTGTGCAAGCATTGAAACTCCTACCACAAATACCAACTGCAAGTGCCAACCGCAACTGCCAACCGCAACCGCCTACTGCCTTCCTAGTCCCGCTTTGAATACACTCAAACAACGGTCGCGGGCGAATTTGTGATCAACAATTGGATCAGGATATTTTGAAAAATCTTCGAACTCTGGAACCCATTTGCGAATGTATTTGAATTCTGGATCGAACTTGTTTGTTTGTTCATAAGGATTGAAGATGCGGAAGTATGGTGCCGCATCGCATCCGCTTCCAGCCGCCCATTGCCAACCTCCGTTGTTGGCCGCTAAATCGAAATCAAGCAGTTTCTGGGCAAAATATGCCTCGCCCCACCGCCAGTCTATAAGCAAATGTTTCACTAGAAAACTGGCTACAATCATACGGACGCGGTTGTGCATGAACCCTGTCGAGTTAAGCTCTCGCATTCCGGCATCTACGATCGGATATCCCGTATTCCCTTCACACCAACGCTTGAACTCATCTTCATTGTTGCGCCATTTGATTTGTTCGTATGCAGGTTTGAAAGCACCTTTGGCAGCAAATGGAAAATGCCAAATGATCATGTGGTAGAAATCACGCCATATGAGTTCATTCATCCAACTCTCGCTTTTTTTATCAAGCGCGAGTTTCACCAACTGCCGGATGCTAACTGTTCCAAATCGTAGATGCACACTGATCCTTGACGTGGCTGGCAAAGAGGGAATATCTCGACGCTCGCCATAGTGCTCGAGAATTCCAGTGCCTATGGAAGCGGGAGGGAAGCCGATGTTAGTTCGGTTAAATCCCATTTCTTGCAAAGTGTGTATGGGATTTGGCTTGGATGGAAGTATACGGTCGAGCCTGATTTCCGATGGAAAGGGATTGTAGTCTGTTGGCTTAAGCGTTTTGTAATACTTGTTCTTGAAAGGGGTGAAAACGGTGTAGGGCCCGCCGTCATCTTTCATGACTTCAGATCGCTCGAAAATCACTTGGTCTTTGAATGTTTGAAAACCGACACCCAGTTCTTCAAGAGTTTTGCCGATTGAGGCGTCCCTTTCGCGGGCATAGGGCTCGTAATCGTGGTTGGTAAATACCGTTCCTATTTCAAATTCCTTGGACCATTTTTTCCAAGCGTCCTCGGGTGTTCCGTAATAGGTTAAAAGTCTTCCGCCGTGCGATTGTAGCGTGTTGTTGATGGATTCCAGCTGCTGATGGATGAATGTGACACGGGCATCCGAGCGGTCCACGAGTTTATCGAGTATGTTACGGTCGAAGATGAAAACACATTGCACGGGATTACCCGATTCAAGGGCTTCAAACAATCCATGGTTATCGTTCAACCGCAGGTCGCGCCTGAACCAGAAGAAATTCGTTTTTCCACTCATTAGCCGATCAGATTACGCAAAGCGCTATCGGCTTGCGGGTATGTGAATTTGAATCCAGTGGATTCGATTTTCTTGCTTGAAACTCGGGTGCCACTGACAACTATCTTGGACATTTCGCCCATCATCATGCGCATTACAAAGGATGGTATTCGAACGCGGAGGAAGAAACCTCCTACAATGTGTCCGATGAGTTTCATCATATTCCTGTTTGTGAGCGGTCCCGGAGCCACGGCATTGTAAACGCCCCGTATTTCATCGTGGTTGATGGCTCTTACCATCAATCTGCACAAATCATCAATATGGATCCAACTTTGGTATTGGTTTCCACTACCGAATACGGTCAGTACGCGGAACAGCATCGGCTTGCGAATCTCGGCTAGCATGCCACCTTCTTCGCTTAAAACGATTCCGATTCGGTAAATGACAGTACGGATTCCGGCATCGGAAAAGGCATTGGCTTCCTTTTCCCATCGCTGACAGGTGGTGCCCAAAAAGTCGGTTGCCACTGGGCTGTCCTCATTCATGATCATGTCCCCAGTATCGCCGTATATGCCGGTTGCTGATGCATTAATCACCAAAGCAACCTTATTGGGTTGCTCCCTAATGGTTTTTGCCAGCAAGGCAGTTGATTGAATTCTGCTATTGATGATTTTCCTTCGCCTCCATGGAGTCCAAAGCCCTCCAGCGATACTTTCTCCGGCAAGGTTGATCACCACATCCGCTTCTGAAAAAGCGCTCATATCAATTTCCCCTTTGGATGGGTCCCAATGAAAAACGCCTTTGGTTGGGTTTGACGGAGCCCTGCTGAGTCTTATCACTTTGAAATGACGGCTCTCCAGTAATTGCGAGAGCCTGCGTCCAACCAATCCACTGCCTCCCGCCACCAATATGGTCTTTGTCTGTGTCATGTTATTTGAACAAGCTGAAATCTGCTAAAGTTTCTGCCAAGTTAAATCAACTTGGCTTCGGTGGAAACCAATGTTGATAAAGCATTGTTATTAATCATATAGAAAATCATAACCCCTGGTTAATTTTGAACATATGAAATACTCAAAACACATTTTCATTTGCACCAACCAAAGAGCCAATTCCGATAGTAAGAGCTGTGGAGAGGCACATGGATTGGAGTTGGTTAAGGCATTCAAGAAGCTCATTGTTGATGCAGGAATTCAGGTGGATGTTCGGGCGCAGAAGTCTGGCTGTCTCGATGTTTGCAGCCACGGACCTGCTTTGGTTGTCTATCCTGATGGTGTTTTTTATGGTCAGGTGGGTTTGGCCGATGTGGAGGAGCTATTCCATGAGCACATACTCAACAACCGTCCCGTGGACCGCCTGAGGATTAAGTTTGAAAAAAAGTAATCGATTGAATTTGGACCTGGAGACATATCGCCACGATCTTCAAATCATCCGAGACACCGCTGAACAGGTCATACGGGATTTTGAGATCCACGGGGTTCAAATCACCTTCAGCGGCAACCCGATGTTGGCCTACGAGGAACTGCATGCACAACTGGTTCCTGCACTCAAACAGCTTGAAAAACTCGGTCATAGTAAAATAAAGGCCTTGCTCTATCGTATCGATATCCCTGAAAAGGATTTTTTACAAGTGTCTGAATATCAAAACAAAGAGATATTCTGGAATGAACTTTCCGCACTTATTCTTAGGCGGGAATTGACAAAAGTGGTGACTCGGAAACTTTTTAAGCCCGACATTGGTTAAACACAAACAGATCTCAATAACGAACTGACTACCTGGTTCAAAATCCACCCGAGTAGCACTAGACACGACTACCATGAATCATTTTTCTATCAAGGACATTGAGAATCTCACGGGAATCAAATCCCACACGCTGCGTATTTGGGAGCAACGCTACGGAATTCCGCACCCTAAACGTACTTCCACCAACATTCGATACTACGACGGCGATGACCTGAAGTTATTGCTCAACGTGTCGATGTTGAACCGCAATGGTTTCAAAATATCGAAGTTGACCAAGTTGTCCAAGGATGAATTGGAGCGAATGGCTCTTGAGCGGGCTTTGACGGATTTGGATACCGATTCCCAAGTTGATGCCATGATTTCGGCGATGTTCAGCTTGGATGAACCCGGATTCGATAAGGTTTTATCATCTTATTTGGTTCGCAACGGTCTAGAACGTACCATGATTGATTTGTTCTTTCCATTCTTGAAAAGGGTAGGGGTGTTGTGGCAAACCGGACAAGTGAATCCTGCCTACGAGCATTTCATGAGCAATCTGATCCGCCAAAAGATGATTGTGGCCATCGATTCGCTGAATGTTCCCTCTGCCAGTAAAGCCAAGAAATTCGTCTTATTCCTGCCCGAGAGCGAAACCCATGAATTAGGATTGTTATTTGCTAATTATATCGTGCGTTCACGCGGACATCAAAGCCTGTATCTGGGACAAAATCTGGCTTACACCGATTTGGATGGCTTGATGACACAATATGCACCCGAGTTCTTGATGTCGGTTGTTACGGCAACTCCGCCAAAACAAACCACGCAGGAATTCGTGACTAAGCTAGGCGAGCGTTTCAAAAAGCAGACTGTCGTGCTTACGGGTCATCAGATCACTTCCCACTCATTTTTGCGATTCACTCCCAACACTCGAGTCATCAACACGTTTGAGGATTTTGTGAATTTCGTAGTGGGAATCTGAAATCATCCTGCCTTCACCAGGAAATAATTCTTCTTGCCTTTTTGGATGAGTAAATAGCGACCACCTATCAGCATAGAGCTATTGATAACTGCGGCAACATCTGCGCATTTCTCCTTGTTGATGCTTACACCTCCAGCAGTAACCATTTTACGTGCCTCTCCTTTGGAAGGCAAAATGTTGGTTTTCTCCGTCAGCAAATCTAGCACCGGAATCCCGTTGTTCAATTCGGTCAAACTGATATCTACTTGTGGAACACCCTCCATCAAATCCAGCAGCATGCGCTCGTCGATGGTGCGCAGCATTTCTGCAGTGCCTTGTCCGAACAAGATGCGGCTAGCCTCTTCGGAATTTTTCAAATCCTGTTCGGAATGTATTCTGATGGTGAGGTCGGCGGCAAGTGCTTTTTGAAGTATACGTTGCTCTGGTGCAGTTGCGTGTTGTGCCTCCAAGGCCTCAACTTGCTCCTTCGGCATAAAAGTGAAAATCCGTATGAATCTTGCGGCATCTTCATCTGCACAGTTCAACCAGAATTGGTAGAATTGGTATGGTGAAGTCTTCTTGGGGTCGAGCCACACATTGCCTCTTTCGGTTTTTCCAAATTTGCTGCCATCACTTTTGGTGATGAGCGGCGAGGTTAGTGCAAACGCTTCCCCGGAAGATTTACGGCGAATCAATTCGGTTCCTGTTACAATGTTCCCCCATTGGTCGGAGCCACCCATTTGGAGGCGGCAATTTTTGTTGGAGTATAGCCAATAGTAGTCGTATCCCTGTACCAACTGGTAACTGAATTCAGTAAACGATATGCCGGTTTCCAATCGGCGTTTAACAGAATCCTTAGCCATCATGTAGTTCACCGTGATGTGTTTTCCCGCATCGCGGATGAACTCGAGGAATGACATGTTTTTGAACCAATCGAAATTGTTCACCATTTCAGCACTGTTGGCTCCGCAATCGAAGTCGAGGAATTTTTCGAGTTGCGCCCTAACGCATGCTACATTGTGGTTGAGGGTGTTTTCATCCAACAGGTTGCGTTCCTCTGATTTGCCCGAGGGGTCGCCCACCATTCCGGTGGCGCCGCCCACCAATGCCAATGGTTTGTGTCCTGCACGTTGGAAATGCATCAGCAACATGATCTGTACCAGGCTTCCTATATGCAGTGAATCAGCTGTGGGGTCAAATCCGATATAACCGCTTGCCATGCCTTTTGCCAAGTATTCCTCGGTACCGGGCATCATATCGTGTATCATGCCTCTCCAGCGTAGCTCCTCAACGAATGTCATTTGAAGGTTGTTTTTATTTTTCGCAAAGATAGGATTCGGCACTCACACCACCACCTAGTCTTCTTTGAGGTACTGCATTCCCCCCGTATGGAGGGCTATTATTCGAGAACCTGCAGCAAATCGGCCTTCAGAAATCATTTGATGAAGCCCGAAAAACATCTTGCCTGTGTAAATCGGCTCTATTTCAATTCCACTGTCATGATGGAAGTCCTCGCAGTATTTTTCCAGCTTTTGGGTGGATTTGGCGTATCCTCCAAAATGAAAATCCGCATTGATCTCCACCTGTTCGTTGCCATTGAATCGTTCTTTTATCTCATCCGCATGACGCAACACGCAAAATCCCAAAAGACGCTGATGTGGTTTCAAGGATTTTGACAAGCCGAGGGCTGTACTACCTGTTCCGCAGCATACCGCCACCCAGTCAAATACATCATCATAGGCATCTAATATCTCTTGGCATCCCCGAACTCCCTCCTCATTCGATCCTCCCTCGGGTACCAACCACCAATCCGAGGCTCGGTCCAGCACGGATTCGGCAAACCCAGGCTCATACCTGGCTCGGTATCGCTCTCGGCTCACAAAAACCAACTCCATGCCATCGGATATCGCTCTGTTCAGGGTTATATTGCTTACCGGCTCGCCCCTCACAATGCCGGTAGAACGTATCCCCAAGGAGCGGCATGCTCGCGCTGTTGCAGCAAGGTGATTGGAGAAGGCCCCACCCATAGTCACCACATGGCTCAGCCCTAATTCTTTGGCTCGAAGCAAATTGTATTTAAGCTTGTAATACTTGTTGCCTCCTGCAACAGGGTCTTGGTGGCATAGTATTTTGGTTGTCAGCCGAACCGCTGAATCCCTTAAGGGGATTTCCACATATTTAGACTCCAAACGGCTGAACATAAGACGTGACCTGTGTGTTACACCCTAAAAATAGCCTAAATTTGCATCATGTCTTTCACCGACAAATTTGCTCCAGAAGATTTCTATTTTTCACCTGAAGGTTACATCGTTTTCACTGAGGCCTATCACCTGAAGCGCGGGTATTGTTGCAGCAGCAATTGCAAGCATTGCCCTTGGAAAGAGAAGAAATCGTCCCCTTCTGATTCATCAACCACATCCGATACCGATATCAACACCACTAAGCCATGAATGTCATCAGCAGTAAACTCGATTTAAGCAAGACCAAGACCCCCACAGGTACCACCATTTCCTGCAAAGGATGGGTGCAGGAGGCGGCCTTGCGTATGTTGCATAATAACCTCGATCCGGAGGTTGCCGAGCGTCCCGAAGATTTGATCGTTTATGGTGGCACGGGTAAAGCGGCTCGAAATCCCGAGGCGTTTGAGTTAATCGTTAAGGCGCTTCGCGACCTTAATGAGGATGAAACCTTGTTAGTGCAATCTGGCAAGCCTGTGGGAATCCTACCTACCCACAAGGATGCTCCCCGCGTTATCATCAGCAATTCGATGTTGGTTCCACATTGGGCAAACTGGGAGCATTTCAGGGCGCTCGAGGCTAAGGGGCTTACCATGTATGGTCAAATGACTGCAGGTTCTTGGATTTACATCGGCTCTCAAGGTATTGTACAAGGAACCTACGAGACATTCGCCGAAGTAGCCCGCCAGCATTTTGGCGGTTCTTTGAAAAACACCATTTCCGTTACTGCAGGTTTAGGTGGGATGGGTGGTGCCCAACCCCTTGCCATCACTATGAACGAAGGTGTTTGCCTTGCGGCGGATGTCGAGGAATGGCGTATTCAGAAACGTATAGATACCCGTTATATTGATGTGATGACCCACAACATCGATAATGGTATTGATCGCGCTTTGCGGGCAAAAGAAAAAGGAGAGGCGATATCAATCGGCGTGGTATGCAACGTGATCGATTTGCTCGAGCGGATGTTGGAGCGTGGTGTTATTCCTGAGGTCCTCACGGATCAAACATCTGCGCACGACGCTTTGGTTGGTTATTTCCCGCATGGTCTCAGTATTGAGCAGGCTCGAGTCTTGCGCGATTCTGACCCCGAGAAATATGTGCATATGAGCAAGGAAAGCATGGTACGTCATGTGAAGTTGATGCTTGAAATGCAGCAAAAGGGCGCCATTACATTCGACTATGGCAACAATTTGCGAGGCCAGGCCTACGAGATGGGATTGAAAAACGCGTTTGATTTCCCTGGCTTCGTACCCGCATATATTCGACCGCTCTTCTGCGAAGGTAAAGGTCCGTTCCGCTGGGCGGCTTTGTCAGGCGATCCGCAAGACATTTATGAAACCGATAAACTTATCCTGGAGCTGTTCCCCGAAAACAAAGCGTTGGCCCGTTGGATCAAAATGGCGCAGGAGCGTATCGCTTTCCAAGGCTTGCCTGCTCGTATTTGTTGGCTTGGTCAGGGAGATCGTGAAAAGGCTGGTTTGGCCTTCAATGAACTGGTGCGTTCCGGAAAGGTGAAGGCTCCAATAGTTATTGGCCGCGACCATTTGGATACCGGCTCGGTTGCTTCTCCTAATCGCGAGACCGAAGCTATGCGCGATGGCTCGGATGCCGTTGCTGATTGGCCTGTTCTCAATGCCCTCATCAATACGGCAGGTGGTGCCAGTTGGGTCTCATTGCATCATGGCGGTGGTGTTGGTATCGGCTATTCAATCCATGCTGGCATGGTGATTGTAGCTGATGGAACTGACGATGCTGCTCGCCGTTTGAAACGTGTATTGCATAACGATCCCGCAATGGGCGTTATCAGGCATATGGATGCCGGTTATGATATCGCACAAGATACGGCTCGCAAAAATCGCCTCGACATACGCGAACGTTTGAAATAATCATATTCCATGAATACAACTTGGTTCATTCGAACAACCACCTTTTCAATCTTCGTTGCATCCATGATGATGATATCATCTTGCGCAGAGGAGGGGGCTGAGCCCGATTTGCCCGGCGCTGACCGAGACAAATATGTCGGCTCTTGGCTGTGCAAGGAGTCGGTTAATGGCAATCAGGTGGCTGCGTTCACCATCAATATCCAGAAGGTCGGACAAAATGATTCTGTGAAAGTTTTCAATTTCAGCAACGTGGGTTCGGGTGATTACGCGACCTGGTTGATCTCGGGTAACAGTATCACGATACCTGCCCAAACGGTTGCAGGAGTTGATTTCGGTGGAACCGGATTTTACAGCTCCGGAGATTTGGATTTGAATTATACAAGCGATACGGAAACGATAAGCGCTTTGTGCACTTCCAACTGATCAGCTTTTCAGCTTCGCAATAACGTCTACTCCGCCCGTAACTTTTTGACCAAGCTCCACTGCAATGTCGGCATCCAGTGGGAGAAAAATGTCAACGCGCGAACCGAATTTGATAAAGCCCCATTCAGCACATTGGCGAATCACATCGCCCTCCATCGGATAGAAAACGATTCGGTTGGCCAAAGCTCCGGCAATTTGACGAACTAAAATTTCCGATTGATTGTCGCGTTCAATTACCAAGGTGGTTCTTTCATTTTCTGTGGACGCCTTCGGATGCCATGCAACTAACTTCTTACCAGGGTGATGGCGCATGACCTTTACCCTGCCCGATACAGGATACCAATTGGCATGCACGTTTAAAGGCGACATGAATACGGAAACTTGAATGCGTTCATCTTTGAAATATTCTGCTTCGAAGGTTTTTTCAATCACTACTACTTTGCCATCTGCAGGACAAACCACATAACGGTCGTTGCGGGTCAAGCTACGTTTCGGGTACCGGAAAAACTGCAGGATCAAGAGGAAAAACACCACTGAAAAAACGCCAACCAGCCATAACAGCCATAAAGTATCACCTGCAAACAAGTAGCATATACCATTCAGGATTGCAAGCAACGCAATGGTAATTCCGATAATCGTGTATCCTTCGCGGTGTATGGTCATGGGTAGTGATTAAGTTATATGTGACAAGTTACAGGTGACAGGTGACAAGTGACAAGTCACAGGTGTTTTGTATGGGATTGTACGTCTTTAAATTTCTTAATTATTTTTTGATCGTAAATCGTAAATCGTCAACCCTTCGACAGGCTCAGGGCAAGTCGTCAATCAATAAGATCCTCTTGCCTTGATAGCTTTTTCAACCTTTTCCAATGCTACAATATATGCTGCGATACGCAGGGACACTTTGTGTTTTTGAGCGGTTTCCCAGACGTTATCGAAGGCTTTTTTCATCCAGTTATCTGCACGCTTGTTGATTTCATCTTCGCGATAATAATAGCCGGTGCGATTTTGTACCCATTCGAAATAGGAAACTGTTACACCTCCTCCGTTAGCCAAAACATCTGGAACTACAGTGATGCCTTTTTTAGTCAAAATCTCATCCGCCCGAGCGGTAGTTGGACCGTTAGCACCTTCTACAATCAATTTCGCCTTGATCTTGTCAGCATTGGTGGCCGCACGAATTTGATTTTCCATGGCGCATGGTGCCAATACATCGGCTTTCAAAGTCAGCAATTGTTCGTTGGTAATCAGTTTGCCGCCCTTAAAACCTTTGAGTACTCCTTTGTGCTTGTCTCTATGCGCTACCGCCTTCTGCAAATCGATTCCTTTCTCGTTGTAGAACGCTCCTGTGTGGTCGGATATGCCAATTACTTTCAATCCCGCTTGTTGGAAATGCAGCGCTGTAATGGAGCCCACATTTCCGAATCCTTGTACAACGGCAGTACATTTCTTGGGGTCCAATTTCAATTTTTCCATGGCTTGAAGCGCCGAAACCACCACACCACGGCCGGTTGCCTCAACCCTTCCGAGTGAGCCACCAAGGAAAAGTGGTTTACCGGTTACGATGCCAGGCGTGAAACCGCCTTTTATTTTCGAATACTCATCTACGATCCAAGCCATTTCCTGGGGTCCCGTATTCATATCGGGTGCGGGAATGTCTTTGTCCACTCCGAAGATGTCGGACATAGCGGCGGTGTAAGCGCGAGTCAATCGTTCAAGTTCGCCTTTTGACATGCTCCGAGGGTCGCAAGTAATGCCGCCCTTGGCTCCGCCGTAGGGAATTCCGGCAATGGCGCATTTGAAAGTCATCCAAGCTGCCAAGGCCTTCACTTCTTCGGGGTTCACATCCATGGAATATCGGATTCCACCTTTGGATGGTCCGAGTGCGGTGCTGTGGATAATCCTATAACCTTCAAAAACTCTGATGGATCCATCATCCATTTGAATTGGTAAGCTTACGACAATCTGCCTCGACGGGTTCTTCATGACCTGGTACACGTTTTCGTCAAGTTTTATGACTCGTGCCGCCTCATTCAATCGCTCAATCATAGCCTCAAACGGGTTGGTACTGTCGGTCGGTCCCGATGTGGCAGTTTTCTTTGAAATCTTCACTACGCTCATATCCAATTAGTTGATGAGGGGCGAAAATAGTTAAAATTGTTGTCTGACAAACACCAATTACCTGTTTGAAGCACAAGGTTTTTCACTTGCAGCTGTTAGTTCCTTTAGAATGGCCTCCATTTCATAATTTTACAATAACCATCCAACGTTTTATGAGATATTTCCTGATCCTGCAAT
>JALRAP010000041.1 GCA_023262505.1 Bacteroidia bacterium | reverse complement strand
AGGTCGGGTGTGTGGCGAGTCCGATGCTCTTCTGGTCTCCTGCCGTGACTGTGTTGACGAGAAACTCGGCGCCCAGGCGCTGCCCCTGCGCGTCAAAGCGTTGCAAGGGTTCGGCTGTTCGCCGATTAAAGTGGCACGCGAGCTGGGTTCAGAACGTCGTGAGACAGTTCGGTCCCTATCTGTTGTGGGCGTTAGAAGTTTGAGAGGGCCTGACTCTAGTACGAGAGGACCGAGTCGGACGAACCTCTAGTGTACCTGTTGTCGCGCCAGCGGCACCGCAGGGTAGCTACGTTCGGTTAAGATAAGCGCTGAAAGCATCTAAGCACGAAACTTGCCTCAAGATGAGACTTCTTTACAAGAGCCGTAGAAGACTACTACGTTGATAGGATATAGGTGTAAAGGCAGTAATGTCAAAGCCGAGTATTACTAATTGCTCGTAAGCTTTCTTAGCCCGTGGTATTCAATTTGTTTTCTTTCTCTTATGTCAAATTATACTGTATCAATCGAGATACAGCCAGTTATTTATGGTGACTTTAGCGATGGTGTCCACCTCTTCCCATTCCGAACAGAGAAGTTAAGCCCATCAGCGCAGATGGTACTGCATTTACTTGTGGGATAGTATGTCGTTGCCGTAAACTTAAAAGCCCTGAAGAGCAATCTTCGGGGCTTTTTTATTATGTACCATTGCAAATGGTGTCATACACTTGCCTCTTTGGCTTTATTCGTAGGTTTGCAGCAAGGTTTATGCAGTATCCAATAATATTCCTCCAATTTGATTGCATCATTCAATAAAGCTCTCCTTAAGGCCTTAAAACAATTACTGGCACTGGGATTGATTATGCTTCAAGCATTTGCATCTTTCGCTCAGTCGAGTCAATATTCAGACTCAACCCTTTCCTCTAACCTCTTTTTCGATCCTTCAAAATGGGAATCCTCTATGTTCATCGGAACCGGTGGCTATGGAACCGCTAGGTTCAATCCATTCTTGAATCAGCAGGATTTCTCATCCTCTCGTTTAGGGTTTCAACAATTCGACTATTATGGCTACCGACCTTTCAGGTTCGATAACTCTGACACTTCAGGATCAAAAAAATCCCGGATCGAATACCACCTCGGAAGCAAAAAGGAACAGCATATTAACGTAAACCACTATCAACACCTGAAGAAAGGGTTCCGGTTCGGTATATCCGTTGGAGCACACACAACTCCGGGCGATTTTTCGCGACAATTAAGTTCTGGAAGAAGGTTAATGCTTTCAGGAGCCTACAGCGATACCAATTCCAGGTATTCAGCAGTAATGCACTATCGGTTTTTCAGGGTTTTCAATGAGGAAAACGGTGGAATTTCATCCGACTCAAGTTTCGAATCAGCTACTCGTTTGGATACAAGAACGCTTCCTGTTTTTCTTCAAAAGGCAGGAGCCTATTACCGCCAAAACCAATACGACCTAGACCAATCATTCAATATTCGGAAAAACACATCAACTGCTCCGGGTTGGTCGCTTTATCACAAACTGTCTTTAATCAGATCTTCATTCGTTTTCTTGTCCGAAAATCCGGATTCAGGATACTTCAACACATTTTTTATAGACTCAACCGCTACGTATGACTCCACTTTTCATCAGCGGATGAACAACCAAATCGGATTGAAATACTTTAAAGCTAACGGTAAATCCTCGACATGTATCAGCGCCGGAGTATGGCTCGAAAACTCCAAATATGAAATAAATGGTTTTGATCCCTTGTCATATAATCAGTTGATGTTGCAACTATCATTCAATCTTGCAAATGAGAAATCTTCAGCCTCATTTCAATGGTTGCAATCAATCGACTCTTTATCGGAGATCAACACACATCTTTCAACCGAAACAAGTGATTTTGGAAAACTCAAATTGCACTTGAGGTACCGATCCGAAAGACCTTCCGAGAATGTGCTTTACTATATATCGAATCATTTCGCTTGGATAAACAGCTTCGCAAATACTAATAGCCTTTACGCTGATTTCGCACATAAAATCCCCAAATGGGAACTCGAATATGGTGTTGATTTAAGTGCGGTAAACGGTATGGTATTTTACCGCGAGGATGCACTACCTCAACAGTTTGAAAAACAAGTAGGATATGGCAAGGCGTATGTCGTCAAAAATTTCAAGATTCGTAAGTTCGGAAGCACGCAAAGAATCGATTACGCTTTTTCCGGCAATAAAAACGTCATTAGATTTCCCGACCTCAACTATTTCGGCTCGGTTTTTTATCGCAACATGTTTTTCAAAAAAGCGCTAGACCTGAAACTAGGTATCGATATGATTTATTGGTCATGTGATTACTCTTATGGTTACATGCCTGCAACAGGCGTTTTTTACCTTCAAGACAATCGCAAAACCGGTGGATTTCCCATGCTTGGAGCATTTGCAGATTTGAAAATCAAAACGGCCATCTTGACCATCAGGCTCGATCATTTCAATGCTGGTATCGGGGCTCGCGAATACTATGGCGCTTGGAGATATCCTTTACAAGGCAGGACCCTCAAAATTGGGGTAAAGTGGGATTTGACCGACTAATTTTTTGGCGAATTGGTATTCTGACCTGTCCGTGTTATATTTACGATAAACCTTTAACGGCGATGAAAAGATTCCTCCCTTCCTCGATTCTATTTGCGTTGCTTGTTATGGCCTTGCCAGCACAATCACAAAGCCTAGACCGTTTCAAACCTAGCATTGAACAAGGTAAAGTCATCCTCAAATTGAAGCCCGAAGCGCGTTCATTTTGCCGTTACAATGCCATTGACGATTATCGGATACAGTCCATCTTCAAATCAATAGGGGTTTTATCGGTTATTAAGAAATTCCCGAACCATGCCGCTCCAATTTTCAATCTAGAGTCCAAAGGTGTTAAAATGGTCGATTTGTCGTTAGTTTATGAAGTGACGCTTTCCAACTCCATTCCAATCGAAAAAGTTTTGAAATTGCTCAATTCAAACGAATTGGTGCAATATGCAGAGCCTAAATATATCCAACAGCTCTTATATCAACCCAACGATCCAGATACCGCTTCCCAATACTACCTAACTTTGATTAGAGCCTATCAAGCATGGGATTTGAACAAAGGAGACACCAATATGGTAGTAGGTGTAACCGATACAGGAACAGATTTGGATCATCCTGATCTAGCTGCAGGTATAAAATACAATTACGCTGATCCGATCAATGGTGCGGATGATGATAACGATGGATATGTCGATAATTTTATGGGATGGGATGTAGGTGCAAACGACAATGATCCAAGTGTGGATGTGGTGCACGGCTCATTTGTTTCCGGGCTCGCCGGTGCTGCAACCGACAATGCCGTTGGTATGGCAGGTCCTGGATTTAAGGTTAAATACCTTCCCGTAAAGATTTCCAATAACGGTGTTTTGAATGCAGCTTACGAAGGCATTGTATATGCCGCTGACATGGGATGCCAAGTCATTAATTGTTCATGGGGTAGCTTCGCTAGCAGCCAATATGGACAAGACATTGTAGATTACGCCACATTCAATAAAAACTCCTTGGTAGTTGCCGCTGCTGGTAATGCAAATAACGACGCGCTTTTTTATCCCGCTTCCTACAAGAACGTACTTTCTGTAACCGGAACCAATAACACCGATACAAAATGGTCCAACTCCAGTTATGGTACCGGAATCGATTTATGCGCTCCGGGCGAGGCTGTTTACTCTACAATTTTCGATAACAATTATTCTTTGTCTTCCGGAACATCATTTGCATCACCAATAGTTGCTGCTGCAGCCGCATTGGTTAAAACCCAATTCCCGAATTACACGCCCGGCCAGTTAGGTGAACAGTTGCGAGCCACTTCGGATAACATTTATTCCGTACCTGGAAATGCAAATTATCAATATCAATTGGGCAGCGGCAGGCTTAATATGTATCGGGCGCTTACAGAATCACCAAAGTCTGTTCGTATGGAAGATATTGCTATCACCGACAACAACGATAACGCATTTACCGGAAATGATACGCTAAGTATGGTGGTTGATTTGAAAAACTACTTAGCGCCTCTTCAAAACCTGAACGTATCCTTGGTTTCAACTAACCCCGGTGTGTCTGTTATAAACGCAAGCATAACACCCGGTGCCATGGGAACACTTGCTAGTTATACCAACAGCTCTGTTCCATTTCAAGCTGTGATTAACCCTACGGTTCCATTCAATACCAAAGTAACATTTCGATTGCAGTTTAATGATGGTGCTTACTCAGATTGGCAGACATTTGATTTGGTTGTCAATGTGGATTACATAAACGTGCTGGTCAATGACATAGGAACAACTATCACAAGCAAAAGCAGGATAGGATACAACGCAGCCCAAAGCCAAGGAATTGGTTTCACATATAATGATGGAAACTCATTTCTTTATGAAGCAGGTCTTATGCTTTCAACAGACACTTCAAAGGTGTGCGATCAAATATTCGGTTCACCAACATCGCAGATTTCCAGCGACTTCGTTTCTTCATTGAATGTACGGAAGCTGATACCCTCCGTGAAATCAGATTTTGATTTGGAAGGTGTGTTCAGCGATGACGGCGCAACCACCAATAAAATTGATGTGGAGGTTCGTCATAACACTTTTGCCTGGGCTGATCCTGCGGATGCCAAGTACGTAATTGTGGAATATGTTATCTCCAATACAGGAATAAGCACTATCCAAAATCTATTTGCCGGAATATACGCCGACTGGGATATTGGAAACATTGGCGATAACCGTGCGGATTTCGATAGCAATACACTTATTGGTTATTGTTTCAATACCGGTACACCCGTGATTTATGCCGGTATTCGTAAGTTGAGTCCTGGTTTCGTAAACATGTATGCTTTGGAGAACAATGGCGCAGCTGGTTCTGTCAACATTTATGATGGATTCACCAAGTTGGAAAAGCATACAACATTAACCACATCCCGTCCACAAGCCGGGCAATCCGGAGCAGGTAGCGATGTGTCGATGACGCTTTCATCGGGCCCACATGCTATCCCGGTTGGCGATTCAATACGAGTTGCATTTGCCCTGATAGGTGGCGAAAACTTGTCGATGATCCAAAATGCCGGTAATGCAGCACAGATTCGATATGATGCTTTGAACTCGGTTCCACCAGTAGCACAGATTCCAAATCAAGGATTGCAATACATTTCACCAAATCCTGCCGCGGGTGAGGTTTCAATTTCATTTGGAGTTGCTACCGCAAGCGACATTGTTATCCAAGTATGGGATGTTTTAGGTAACCAAGTAGCCGTGCTAGATGCCGGATTCCGAAATCAAGGCACATACAACCTTGCATGGAACGCAAACAGCTTGCCTAATGGTATTTACTATTTGAAAATGTCTGGAGTCAATGGGGCAATTAGGTTTGTCAAAATGGATTAGCCTAACCGCATCCATCGCAACCCTTTTTTTTCCCTTTCTTCAATAAGCGCGACAAAAGGAATATTATGGATAGTCCAATCAGGGTGAAAACCAAAATGTTCTGCCACATATTCAAGGTCTAAGTAGTAGCACAAAGTTAGGTTGCTTTTGAATACCTTTGCAAAAGCCTTATAAGCCTGAAACTCATGCTTTTTGACCGCAAATCGCTTACAAACGAGCAATTAGTTAGCATTTACAAGGAGATTTTAAAGCCTCGAATGATCGAGGAGAAGATGTTGGTGCTTTTGCGTCAAGGTAAAATCGCCAAATGGTTCTCTGGAATCGGACAAGAAGCTATTTCCGTGGGAACCGCACTGGCTATGGACTCTGATGAGTACATTCTGCCAATGCACCGCAATCTAGGGATATTCACTGTGAGGGACATTCCATTGAACAGACTCTTCTCACAATTTCAAGGAAAGCCGGGAGGCTTTACCAAAAGCCGCGATCGTTCTTTCCATTTCGGCACTAACGATTACCACATTGTAGGAATGATATCCCATTTGGGTCCTCAAATGGGTGTTGCAGACGGTATAGCCCTCGCCAATAAGTTGAAATCTAATTCCAAAATCACAGCCGTTTTCACGGGTGATGGTGGTGCGAGTGAGGGCGACTTTCACGAGAGTATTAATGTGGCTTCCGTATGGGATCTTCCCGTCATTTTCATTGTGGAGAATAATGGGTATGGACTATCAACACCTTCAAACGAGCAGTTTCGCTGCAAACAGTTTGTCGACAAGGCCATTGGATATGGGATGGAAGGGGTACAGGTTGATGGAAACAATGTGTTAGAGGTTTTTCATGCTGTTCAGTCGATCCGTGAACGTATGAAGCAAGATTCAAGGCCTGTATTATTGGAATGTCTCACATTCCGTATGCGTGGTCACGAGGAAGCATCAGGTACGAAATATGTTCCTCAGGAATTGTTTGATGAATGGGGCAAAAAAGATCCCGTAGAGAATTTCGAGAAATATCTGGTTAGCGAAAAAGTCCTGAATGCGGAACTTATTTCCAGTATTCGTGATTCGATAAAGTTGGAGATTGAAGCCGGACTGGAAGTCGCTTTTGCTGAAACGGAACCTAATCCAGACACGAAACTTGAAATGGCGGACATGTTTGCTCCATTCAAGTTTTCAAACGTCCAGCCTGGCGCTCACAAAACAAATGAAATGCGTTTTTTGGATGCCATAACCGATGCGATGAAGGAATCCATGCGTCGTCACCCCAATCTCGTGATAATGGGTCAGGATGTGGCTGAGTATGGGGGGGTATTCAAAGCTACCGTGGGTTTTGTTGATGAGTTTGGGAAATCGAGAGTACGTAATACACCACTATGTGAAAGTGCGATCCTAGGGGCAGGATTGGGGATGTCGATAAACGGAATGAAGTCGATTGTTGAGATGCAATTTGCGGATTTCGTAACCTGTGGCTTTAATCAAATAGTGAACAATCTCGCCAAAACACATTACCGTTGGGGACAGCATGCTGATGTGGTTGTTCGAATGCCCACTGGTGCAGGTGTAGGCGCAGGGCCGTTCCATTCACAATCCAACGAGGCTTGGTTTTTCCATGTGCCTGGACTTAAGATCGTTTATCCTGCATTCCCAGATGATGCCAAAGGCCTGTTGAATGAATCCATAAACGATCCCAATCCGGTGATGTATTTTGAGCATAAGGCCCTGTATCGCAGCATTAGCGGTCCTGTTCCCGAAGGTTACTATACAACCGAGATCGGAAAAGCTAAACTAGTTAGGCAGGGTGACGATGTTTCAATTATTTCCTACGGCTTGGGAGTTCATTGGGCAATGGATGTTCTCGACAAAAATCCATCAATCAGCGCTGATTTGGTTGATTTGCGTACGCTATTGCCTTGGGATCGCGAGACCGTGCTAGCTTCCGTTAGGAAAACCGGAAAGGTTATTATCCTGCATGAAGATACGATTACTGGAGGCATAGGTGCTGAGATTGCAGCCGTTATTGTCGAGGAGTGTTTTAGCCATTTGGATGCACCTGTAGTTCGATCTGCTAGCCTCGATACACCTGTTCCGATGTCATCCACCTTAGAGTGGAATTTCCTGCCCCGCGATCGGTTCAAAGACCAGTTGATGGAGCTGTTGCGCTATTGATAGGTAGATACGCAGGAAACAATTTTGATAGGCGCTCTATCTCCCTTTTGTTCTCAGGTGAATAAACCGCGCGTTGAATGCGTTGTTTCTCCTGTTCTGTAAGGTGCCAGGAAAGAGCCACCTTTTCGTCCATCAAGGGAACCTCCAAATCAATGTATTCAAATCGACAATCCAGGAAATCAGAAACGAATTGTATTTGCTCATCCTGTGAATAATCTTGCATCAACAGGAAGTTGCCTGATAGGTTTTGCAACGGAGACAAAACCCGTGACAATATTGATTGACTATTCTTGTTTTCCAAATCGGCACGCTTATGGTTATCGCGTATTTGAACCAATACAACTCCTGATGTGTTAGCGTTAATCCATTCACGAAAAACATACAGGAACCTTGTTGCATTTCTTATCCCATAATTATCGCGGATACCTGCATCCATTACATTAATCTCAGGCTCTGTTGGCAATGAAACAGATGGCATTATGTAGGGAAAGGTGGCATTCGCGCGAAGCAAATCCGAGTATCTGGCATCTTCAGGATGTTGATTTTGGAAAAACTCAGTGTATTCAATCCCGTCAGGTAGTGCAATGTGTCCTGTATTATTTTCTTTGGAACGATTGATCATGTAGGATATTCCGATAGGGGAGACATACATTGATCTGCCATCATTTACGATAGTCGGACTGAATATGGCCATTGGTATACGGGCATTCGTTTCAGCCTCACGAAAGTGACTAAGGGGCTTCTTCAGCAAATCACTTAAATTGCTGTTGAGTTTCTTCTCAAAAGCATAGCCCCGGTCTTTAAAATAACTATTTCCTTTGTATTCCTCCTTTTGGATGTTTAGGAACAGGTCGCTCACAATCATGCTGAAAGTGGTTGCATTGAGTAAGTCACTGGAAATTCGACCCATGTGGGTTTCCTTCGATGAAGTGTCACTTTCTAACTTTATTGAGCGGTAATAGGATGCTGCAAGCATGCCGCCGGATGAACCTGTGATCAATCTTGTATTTTGAAACATTCGCCCTTGTGTGGCACTGTCTGAAGCATGAAGGGACATATATGTGAACAACGATGCCCGTAATCCGCCACCACTAACTGCCACGATACACATCATCGGCCTCTCATTACCGGCTTTCACCTGCTCAGACTTCCACTTTTCCAAAATCGAAATGGTGGATTTGATATCCGCATTAACGGTGGAGTCGGAGGCTGTCTCAACTATTTTATCAATCGTATAAACCGATTTCGGAGAATTGTAATTCAATCCGAATAATCTGCTTTCTGGATTGAATAGGTCGAATCCTGAAATGTAATTGACAACGATGAAACCAAGCACTACTACTGTTAACGCCCAGGATTTCATCCAAAAACGAATCACTCCTGAAACCATCATTACCATGGAAAACAAAAGGAAAAGACTGGCAGCCGCGGGTATCTGTATCACATCAAAGTCGCGGAATAATCCCAAAATGATGAATAAGCCAATGGTGAATAGCTCAAGAGTTGCCGCATTCAAGTGGTTTTGTCGGAATACCGATTGCAACATGAAATGCTTGTAATGTGAAGTGTCGCGCACCAGTCGCGCACGGGTTGGGCTGGATAAGTAAGTTAAAACCTTCCAATGCTTTTCACTCGTCTCTTTTCTTTTTGTTTTATCAGGAGAGGAATTGGATTCCAATGCTTCAAAGTATTTCTTGTCTTCATGTTCATTATCACTCAATCGAACCCCGAATAATTTGTAAATGTCCTGATTTGTAAGTAGAAAGTACCTTAATACCAACTGAACGATTATGAATACACCGAGAAGGAATGTTAATGCCTCGATTACAATTTCTATTGGACTTGCTAATTGCTGGTTATGTTGGAAAATAATTATCTTGAACAGATAGGTAATCAAAAACGAAATTGGAATAATGAAATTGTTGATCGTGTATTTTTGAAAAGGTTTTGAAAGGCTTGCTAAAAAACGGAATCTGAAGCTATTCAAAATATAGCTGGATATATTGAATGCCATGATGAACATGCCGCAACATACGCCGGTAATGAAAAACGATAGGGCGTTTACGTCTCCTAAGTATTCAGGGTCAAGAAATAGGTAAGGAATGCCAAATCGACGAGCTAATGCTTGGGTAACGAAACCAATCAACAATACCCAAAGAACCATCATCAGATGGTTCTTCTTTATGTGCATCACCACTAACTGAATCGGAAAAGAGTAGTATATCCTTTTCAATATCTGATTCATGTTGATGGTGCTCAAGTTGTTTATTGCCTATCCGATGGCTTTTTCAATTAGTAACATAACACTTTTCTCCAACTCCAAGGCCTCCTTCTCCATTGCAGCGCCTTGTTTTATCACCGACTCAGTGAATGATTTGTCGTCGTAGGATGAGCAATTGATTTTTACATTCATAAATGCTCCGGATAATGCGGTTCTGGCACAAAGGGCTCCAACTCCAGCATCGGTAATCGAATTCGGATTGCCCAACTCGGCCATGGATTTTGTTATACGCAATGATTCCATGGAAAGTTCCATTACTCGGAAAGGAATTTCAATGGCGTATTTGGTTGCCTCTTGAATGGCTTTTTTTCTCGCAGCCTTCTCCGCAGCAGTATCCTTTGGCAGTTGAAAGGCAGCCATGATGGCATTGAATGAATTGGTGTCTTCATCAACCAAATCCAACAAACGCTTACGCAGTTCTTGACCTTGCTCCGCCCATGTGCCAAACTCCTTCCATCGATCCTCCCAGCCCTTTTTTGATGAGCTTAGGTTGGAGACCATCGTGCCCAAAGAGACGCCTAAAGCGCCTACATAGGCGGAAATGGAGCCGCCACCTGGTGCTGGTGACTCACTTGCTGTGACTTCCGAAAATTTAATAAGATCCATTGAAACCAACGACTTGATATTGGTTTCATGCAGGCGGTACTCGATGATTTTCTTGTACGGGTCAAAAGGTCCGAGCTCATCCAGCCCCATTGATTTTACAGCTATATGGATCAATTCACGGTCAGACACACCGGATGACAGTTGCTGTTTTTCAAGAAAATATTTCCCTGCATCCAGCATGGCACTCAACGGAACCAGTCCGACCAACTCTGAGCCGGTCACCCTTAATCCTCTAGCCAAGGCGCTTTTAACACATTCGTCGAAGACCAAATGCAAAGGAGTTTCCTTGAATTTTGTTATGTTGATGGATACTTGTGATATGTCGTATTCATCAATGAACCAGCCAATGGCCTTAACACCTTTTAGTGTTCCTGGTATGCGAATTTCATTGCCGTTTTCGTCTTTGGCGATTGGTCCGCTTATGGGATTGCCGATGCGCTTTACTCTTCCTGCTTCACGGATGTCGAATGCCACTGAGTTTGCGCGTTTAACGCTTTTGGTGTTCAGGTTTACATTGTAAGCAATCAGGAAATCTCGTGCACCAATCACTGTTCCACCTGATTTTGTGTTCCATTCCGTAGGACCGAAATCCGGTTTCCATGCGACATCTTTAATTTTTTGGAAAAACCCCTCATACTCCCCAGAACGAATCACCGAAAGATTGCTTCGTTCCTTATTTGGTTGCGCCTCTTCATACAGATAAACCGGAATCGAAAGTTCAGACCCTACACGTTGGGCAAGTTTTTTTGACCATTCTGCGGTTTCCTCCATGGAGATTCCAGACACTGGTATCATTGGGCAAACATCCGTGGCTCCCATTCTTGGATGTTCTCCTTTGTGCTTCGACATATCGATTAGTTCAGCTGCCATTGCAATACCTCTGAAAGCGGCCTCCACTACTTTATCTGGTTCACCTACAAAAGTCACCACAGTTCTGTTGGTCGCTTTCCCTGGATCAACGTCCAACAATTTTACTCCCTCAACAGATGAGATGGCATCTGTAATTTGTTTGATGATGTTTGAGTCGCAACCTTCACTGAAATTCGGTACACACTCTATGAGTTGTTTCATTTTTTGAATGGTTTTCCTTTTATGTAAGTTGATTTTATGAGCCTGCTGCCAAAAGAATAAGGTAACATGGCTGGCGATGTTACGGGTTCAGTTATGAAGAATGATGCCCATTTTCCTGGAGTTATACTGCCCATGCTATCCGATAGCCCCATTGCGTAAGCTCCGTTTATTGTGGCAGCCGAAATGGCTTCCTCGGGATTCATTCCCATATATACGCAAGCCAATGAAAGTACGAAAGGCATGTTACCGGATGGAGATGAGCCGGGATTGAAATCCGTTGCCAGAGCAATCGGTAATCCTGCATCTATCATTTTACGTGCCGGTGCATAATGTAATTTCAAGAAAAAAGCTGTCGAGGGTAGGATGGTGGGCATGGTCTTACTTGCCAACAAACAATTGATTTCCTCTTCTCCTGTGAATTCCAGGTGATCTACGGATAGCGCTCGGTGTTTAACACCGATTTGAATACCTCCTGAATTTGCCAGCTCGTTGGCATGTATCTTAGGCTGCAGCCCGTACTTCCATCCCGCCTCAAGGATTTGGTCTGTTTCTTCAACGGTAAAGAAACCTCGATCGCAGAATACATCGCAATAATCTGCCAAGCCTTCATCCGCAATCCTTGGAAGCATTTCATCAATCATCAAACGCAAATACCCCGTCCTATTCTCTTTGAATTCGACAGGAACAGCATGTGCGCCAAGAAATGTGGCTTTTATTGGCAGATCGCTCGCCTCTTTCATGCGTCTTATCACCCGTAGCATTTTCAATTCGCTGTCTACACTGAGCCCGTAACCGCTTTTGATTTCGATCGCACCGGTACCCATTTTGGCCATTTCTGCTACTCGACCCATGGCGTCATCAAAAAGCTGTGTTTCGGGTGCGTCAGCCATTTTTATTGCGGAATTTAAAATACCTCCTCCGCGCTTGGCAATTTCCTCATAGGTTAACCCGTGGATCCTATCCACAAACTCTGCCTCCCTAGGCGCAGCGTAAACTATATGCGTATGGGAGTCGCACCATGCGGGTCCTACAATGCCATTGCATGCATCCACCAACTTGGCCGCTCCCAAGGAATCGAAATCTAAAACGGCCTCATCAAAATTCGACATTAAACCGAACGATGAGATTTTGTCTCCTTCTACGAATAAATAGGCATCCTTTATTACAGGCAGTTTTGACATTTCATCCCCGGCCAACAAGGAGGGGCAGTCTAGGCGTGCGTTCAAAAGATGTCCGATATTCTTAATGATCAGTTTCATCGGTATGTATTGGATGGTGTAAAATTAAACAAACCTATCTGCCTTTGACATTGGTTGGAAAGTTATCTTTGAGAAGTATGACTTATATTGAGCTGACTTGCAATACCCCTGATATGCCAGGGATGGGAGAGGTCCTGATAGCCCTTCTGGGGGATGAAGGCTTCGAAATGTTTGAGGAATTTGAAGGCGGGGTAAAGGCCTACATACAATCCAGCGCTTTCGATGATCAAATATTGAAAAGGTTGGCTTCCGGGGTGTTTGTTTTGGACACTCCAATTGCCTGTGAAGCAGTTGAAGTACCTGACCGTAATTGGAACGAGGTGTGGGAGTCCAATTTCCAGCCAGTGATTGTCGGCCAGAAACTGTTGGTTCGGGCTGAATATCACAACCCGGATTCATCCATACCCTTCGAGCTTATTGTCCAACCCCGCATGGCTTTCGGTACTGGGCATCATGCAACCACCTATCAAATGATGGAATGGATGCTCAAAATGGACTTCAAAGGATATAATGTCTTGGACATGGGGTGCGGGACTGGCATTTTGGCGATTTTGGCATCTAAATTGGGGGCCGAAAAGGTGCTGGCCGTAGACATTGATCCAAATTCTGTTGAGAATACCTCAGTGAATTGTCTTGCCAATGAAGTACATAATGTTGTTAATCTGGAAGGCACCATGCAGATTGTTGATGGCAATAGTTATGATGTCGTATTGGCAAACATCAACCGGAATATTATTTTGAATGATTTGCCGTTATACAAGAAATGCATGAAGCCTGAATCCGTACTTTTTACTAGCGGTTATTATCTTGATGAATTGCCAATGATTGAAGAAAAGGCAAATGAAGTTGGATTGTCTCTTGTCAATCATTCTGTGATGGATCGGTGGTGCTGTGCCCTTTTCAAATCTGATTCCGGAAAAAATATAGACTGAATTAATTCATGGGTAAATTGAAATTCATACTCTCGTTAGTTTTATTGCTATCAGTGATTTCCCCTTCCACTGGGCAAACTCCCAAAAGCTTTACCCATCAAACGGATAAGTTTCTTGAGGAGATGGAAGCCTTTTTGGCTCTGACCAATAAGAAAGATGCGGAGGATTTAATCGAGAAATTCGAGCCCCTTTGGAAAGGTGCGTCCTTCAACAACGAGCAGCGTGAACGAATTTATTTCACAGCTGATGCCATGCTCAAAAAAAGGCTGAAACCATTCCCGGATTTTGTCAATTATATCAACACATTGATGGTTTTTGCTCAATCAGGTCAGGGGCAAAAAAGCTTTGACGCATGGCACAATGGAATCGACAACTGTTTGAGCGGATCTTCTCGGAATTTCAGTGCGTATTTGTCGATTTGCAGCGGCCTTTTTCAGGGGGGCTACATTTATGATTCACCTGCCGTAAAATGGCGTTCCTCAACAATGGATTACACCTTTTCACAAGACACAATACCCAAGGTTGTTTTCCCTCAATTTGATTTGGTTTATATTTCCAAAGGCGATAGTGCTCGGATCGTTGGGACTTCTGGTGTTTTTTATCCTACTTTGAAAAAGTTTATCGGTAAAGGAGGGCGTGTTACCTGGGAGCGGGTCGGATTACCCAAGGATCAAGTATATGCCGATCTTGGAGGTTTCGCCATTGATGTGTCAGGTTCTGATTTTGAAGCCGACTCTGTTACGTTTTATAACAAGCAAGTGTTCCAGCAGCCGCTGTTGGGTAAATTGAACGACAAGCTACTTGCCAATGCCGATTCCACTAGCGCTTCTTATCCCAGGTTTCGATCCTACAATACCAATCTTGAAATCAAGGAACTCATCAAAGACGCCAGTTACAAAGGCGGTTTTTCCATGCATGGATCCAAGATGATAGGGTCTGGTACGCGAAGCAATCCCGCATCATTAACGTTCAATCGAAATAATACTCCATTTCTGGTAGCGTTGGCACAGAGTTTTGTCATCAGGCGTGAACGTGTCATCACAGATAACGCATCTGTCACGTTTTATTTTGATAAGGACTCCATGTACCATCCAGGTGTCGAAATGAAGTATATCAATGAATCCAAAACAATTACCATCACCCGCCCATCGGAGCGTACAATCGGAACACCGTTTGTGAGTTCGTTTCACAACGTGGATATGTATTTCGATGTGCTTACATGGAAGGTTGATGACCCGATCATGGACCTTAAGATGACCACCCAGGGCGAGGAAGTGAAAATGGTTTTCGAATCCAAAGGGTATTTCAGAGCGGAACGTTACCAGCGTATACAGGGTATTGCCGATATCAATCCATTGTTCCTTATAAAGCAATTTGCTGAAACCATTCAAAGTCGCGATATCAGTGTGAACGATTATGCGGCTCATCGGAAGATGAACGACACCCAGATCAGAAGTCTATTCATGTCGCTCAGTTCCCAAGGATTCCTGACTTATAATTCCACTACCGATAAGGCCATCATCAAAGACAAACTGTACTACTACATAAGCGCTAACTCCGGTAAGTCGGATTATGATATACTAGAATTCGGATCTCAAATAGCAGCTCGCTCCAACGCCACAGTCAATCTGCTGAACTTCGATATCAATATGCAAGGGGTTCCTCGCGTAATGCTGAGTGATACGCAACGGGTTTATGTTGAGCCCACCGACCAGCAACTCACATTAAAGAAAAACCGCGACTTCACATTCAACGGTAGGGTGCGTGCTGGCAGGTTTGATTTTCGTGGAAAGGAATTCACATTCCTTTATAACGATTTTAAGATTTTATTGAAAAACATCGACTCCTTGGCTATGCGTATTCCAGGGACACAGCCCAACGAAAACGGCCAGATTCCCAATGTGGCTTTGCAAAGCGCATTGCAGAACCTGACAGGTTATTTGGAAATCGATAGGCCCGACAACAAGTCATCCATTAAGAAAAGCCCGGAATACCCTAGGTTCACTAGCGAGGGGCCGGGTTATGTATACTACGACAAGCCTTCCATCTACAATGGAGTATATGCCCGAGACAGATTCTATTTTCAAGTCAATCCTTTTACCCTCGATAGTTTGGATAATTTTGCCGCAGGAGCGTTGTCATTTCAAGGAAAATTGGTTTCAGGCGGTATCTTTCCTGACATTCAAGAAACGCTTACCATACAAGAAGACCTGTCGTTGGGCTTCAAGCAAGAACTTCAACCAGCCGGTCTTGCTGCTTACGGTGGGAAAGGGCAGTATTATGAGAAGATTCGCTTAGACAATCAAGGGCTGACAGGTTCGGGAACCATCAAATACCTGACATCGACCTCCACATCCAAATCCTATACGTTTTTTCCCGATTCTACATCGGCAACTGGTGTTGAGTTTGATCTAGCAAAAGGAACTGTTGGCGGTGTTGTTTTCCCTCCCGGCAAAGGAAGCCAAGTGGATATGAATTGGCGGCCAGCCCTTGATAAGATGCTGCTCACCAAAACAAATTCTGATTTCATCGTTTACGATGGACAGGTAAAGCAGGATGGGAAGCTGATTCTCACGGCCCAAGGATTGACAGGCAATGGTAAAGCATCCTTCGATAGAGCGGCTTTGGTTTCAAATCTGATTAAATACAATGAGACGGTGTTTACAGCAGATACCAGCGATTTTGTGTTGGACTCTGAAGATCCCGGCAGGCCTGCATTGGCTACTACCAACATGAAGTCTTATGTGGATCTCAAAAACAGGTATGGTGATTTCATATCAAATGGATTGGGCTCATATGTGACTTTCCCTTACAACCAATACAAATGTTTTATCGATCGATTCAGGTGGCTGATGGATGAAAAGAATGTTTTGTTTGAAGATAAAACCGCATCCAAGGGTAGTAAGATGGGGATTCCTGGAGCAGAGTTTATCTCTATTGATCCTGTGCAGGATTCTCTGCGATGGTTTGCCGAAGAGGCGGTCTACAGCTTGGCGGATTATATTATTCGGGCCTCTGGTGTGAAGGAAATCGCTGTGGCTGATGCCAAAGTTTATCCTGACAGCTCCAAACTCATCGTTGGAACCGATGCGCTCATACAGCCTTTGAAGCAGGCTAAGGTTGTTGCAGATACCGCTACAAAGTACCATGTTATTTCTGATGCCACCATTAGAATCAAAGCGCGTAGGAATTACGCGGGTGACGGAAGTTATGAATATGTTGATCAACTCAAAACGAAACATATTTTAAAGCTTACCAATAT
The DNA here is from genome assembly GCA_023262505.1 of Bacteroidia bacterium. Taxonomy (GTDB): domain Bacteria; phylum Bacteroidota; class Bacteroidia; order AKYH767-A; family OLB10; genus JALRAP01. Next base: position 4,711 of record JALRAP010000041.1, on the reverse strand, counting down.
CGGGGTGGATACTGCATATAGGACTTTTGCGGATGGGGAAGTGGCCGAGGATTTGAATTTCCAATTAAGTCCGAACATACAGTACAAAGGCAAAATGCGCATATATGCACCACGGCCGGGTCCTTTTTTCACTGGTTACGCGCGGGCCAATCACGGTTGCGAGTCGTTGACCAAGTACTGGTTTTCTTTTGCATCCGAAATCGATCCGCGAGGGGTGAAGGTTCCTGTCAAAGCGCCTAAAAATGAGAATGGGGAACCGCTACATAGTACAATCAGTTTCAGTCGCGATTCCGCCAATGTTTATGGTTCATTCCTTTCAGGAAAAACTTCCGCTACTGATAAGGACATCATATCTGCTGAAGGATTGCTGATGTTCGATAGTCAAACCAACCATTTCCGAATTTTGCCCGACACTACGGTTGAGGTAAAGTCGAAGCGCAAAGATGATGAGGAATCAAAGCCTTCTGTTAATACGTTTTCTTTAAGCAACGACGATTGCTCATTTACTGGCACCGGAAAGATTGATTTGGGTAGCAACTTCGGGCAATTCAAGATGAACGCAGCAGGAGAAGCCAAATACAATCCCGTTGAAGATACGCTTCGGCTTGACATGATGGTTGGACTGGACTTTTTCTTCAGTAATGATGCACTGAAGGAGATGACGGATTTGATATTGTCATTTTCAAACCTGCCGGCCACCAATGACAATCGTGCCGTATTCAAAAACGGCATTCGGGTTTATTTGGATGATAAAAAGGCTGCAAAATTCATTGAGGAGAATGAGATGTTTGGTGCGCCCAAGCGACTTCCAGACGAGCTATCATCTGCCATCTTCCTTACGGATATCAAGTTGAAATGGGTCAAGGAGACTTTGTCGTTCAGGTCCGTTGGTGATATCGGCGTTGGTTATATCGGTAAGACGCCCGTAAACCGTATGATGAAGGGTTATTTTGAAATCATTAGGAGGAGGTCAGGAGATGCATTCCATTTGTTTTTGGAGTTGGATGGCAATACGTGGTTTTACTTCAATTATACGCCAGGGGTAATGCAGTCCATCTCTTCCAGCATCAAATTCAATGACATCATTACCAATACCAAGCCTGAAAAGCGTGTGGCCGACGAGAAAGGTGGGAAGTCGCCTTATCAATACCTGCTTTCCACCGAGCGAAAAAAGCATGAATTCATACGGCGAATCGAAAACCGTGACTGATTTTGGATCCTTGTTTTTGACTATTTTTGACACACTATGGTTTATAACTTAGAGCACATCGGTTACGTGGTTTTGGCCTATTTGATTGGGTCTATTCCTTCCGCCGTTTGGATTGGGAAGGCATTCTACGGCATTGATGTTCGTGAGCACGGAAGTGGAAATGCCGGTGCTACGAATGTTTTCAGGGTATTGGGCAAAGGCCCCGGAACCGTGGTTCTGTTAATGGATATATTCAAAGGTTATTTGGCACTTCAGCTTGCCTACATATCAGGTGATTATTTGCCATCTTCTCAGCAGTATGTTAATTTCAAGCTTATCATGGGCATTGCTTCGCTGGCAGGTCACATATTTCCGATTTTTGCCGGATTTCGGGGCGGTAAAGGCGTGGCTATCATGCTCGGCATTCTGATTGGGTTGAATCCCATTGCGGCATTGATTTGCTCGTCTGTTTTTTTGCTTGTTTTCTTGTTGTCAGGTTTCGTTTCACTTGGGTCGCTTTGCGCAGCATTGGCCTATCCTTTTGTGATGATGCTGGTGCTGGGTGAAACGATTCCTTCCGTAAATATTTTCTCCATGGCTGTTTGTGTCTTAGTGTTCGTAACACACCAAAAGAATATCGAGCGGTTACTCTGTGGAACAGAATCCAAAGTTTTAGCGATTAGAAAAAAGCCGTCAGGCGAATAACTTTCCTGCGGATTTCATTGTTTTCGTTTGTTATTTTTGTGATATGGATTCGTTGATGCAAAAGTTCTACAGTGCAAAACCGCTTGAGGAGGAGGATGTTGCTGTTGCAGTGGAAGAGGCGCCCTCACACCACTTGGTTGTGTTTAACGACGATGTGAACACTTTCGATTTTGTAATCGAATCGCTCATGAAAGTTTGTCGTCACGATAGGCAACAAGCGGAACAATGCTCCATTATCATACATTACAAAGGCAAATGCTCAGTAAAAGAAGGTGAGTTCGATGAGCTACGTCCCATGTGCGAGGCACTTTTGGATCGCGGCATCAGCGCCACCATTGATTGAGAAAACCTTTTGTTTTTATTTTAAGGTAGCTGTTTCTTCTTTCCGCCAGCGCTGGCTTTGATTTGCGAAATGTCGCTCTGCAGTTGCATCACTAATTTGCTTAGCTGGTCTTGTGTTGATTCTGGTCCCGGTAAGTCGCTGCTGATATAATTGATGAACTTCCACATCTCTACAACTTCATTCACCGGAACCTCGTAGGGTTCATATGCGGCATTCAGTGATCTCAATAGGAAATTCTTTTGCTTGCGGAGCTGGTTGTATACGACCTTGAAGACAAGTCCGTCTTCTCGAGTCACAACAATGTAGGCGCTTCCATCCTTCACATCCCGCCAATCATGCACGAATTCGGCGATGATCCAGGAGCTGTGTGGTATGGGTAGCATCGAGTCACCGTCTATCTGAAACGCCCTGTACTTTCGATCACGCGAAAGGAATGGGAGTTGGAATACCGGCAATTTGTTGATGTATTCAGGGTCGTTGTATCCTGCTGTATATCCTGCCTTGGCTTTCAAAGGCACTACTTCGATATTCTCTTCGTTGTCGGCATTCACCGTTGAGGTAAGGATGCGAAGTTTGGCGCCTGTTACGTATACATCGTAACCGCGCTCTAATTCCGAGAGTTGACTCTCGGATAGTGATGTCAGGTCCACTTTTACCAACGTGTCTATTGATACTTTGAAGTATTTCGAGAATCCTATGAGGGCTTCGATGGTTGGGTTTACCACGATGCCGTTTTCGTAGCTGTTCAGCGTTGATCGGCTGAAGCCGAGTTCACCTGCCACGACGTCCTGTGTGCGGTTTCTTCTTTTGCGGAGCAGTTTGATGTTGCCTGGGAAATACATTTTTCTTATTGATTAACTGTTAGTTTGCTTTTTATGGGATTTTTTGAATCCACGACAAAAATAATGATTATATTGTAATCTGCAAAATGATTGTAAAAATATCATATATTTTAATTAATAAGTAGTCCTCTCCTATAATGAGTATCTAATATTTAATCTATCTCATAAAATTTCAAATCGTATCACGTAATAGAGTTGCGCACGCTACATGGTTCAATCGTAAATCGTAAATCGTAAATCGTCAATTGTCAATGTCTCGTCATATCATCCACCTCGACCTCGACTCGTTCTTCGTATCTGTAGAGCGGCTTAGGAATTCATCGCTTATCGGTAAGCCTATTTTGATAGGTGGGAATAGCGATCGCGGCGTTGTAGCCAGTTGCAGTTATGAGGCACGTAAGTACGGTGTCAGTTCCGCCATGCCGATGAAAATGGCCCGCATGCTTTGTCCTGATGCCATCATTGTGCGCGGCGATATGGAAGTTTATAGCCAATACTCCAACATGGTTACGGATATCATTGATGACGCGGCACCTTTATATGAGAAGGCGAGCATTGATGAGCATTATATAGATGTAACCGGTATGGACCGCTTCCACGGGACGCTGAAATGGACTACCGAATTGCGTGAACGCATCGTACGCGAAACGGGACTGCCTATGTCGCTCGGCCTATCGCCCAATAAAACCGTTTCCAAAATCGCAACCAACGAAGCCAAGCCGTCCGGGCAGCTCCAGGTGGAATACGAACGGGTACGACCGTTCCTGAACCCGTTGTCGATTAATAAAATTCCCATGCTCGGACAAAAATCCTATCAGCTGTTACGAAACATGGGTATCGCCATCATTGAAACACTCAGTAAGATGCCTGTGGAGATGATGGTGCGTGTGCTCGGTGAAAACGGACGTAGCATCTGGGAGAAAGCAAACGGTATCGATAATGCGCCCGTTGTGCCGTATCATGAACGGAAATCCATCAGTACTGAGCGCACTTTCGAAAAAGACACCTCCGATATCGTCATGATCAACGAGCTGTTGGTTACGATGGTGGAGGAGCTTTGCTATACGATGCGTAAAAAACAAAAACTTGCTTCCTGTATAACCGTAAAAATCCGCTATGCGAACTTCGATACACACACTACGCAAATGCGTATCCCGTATACGGCATCCGACCATGTGCTCATCGCCCGTGCCCGTGAACTCTTCAAGAAACTATACGAGCGACGCATGATGATCCGATTGGTTGGCGTTCGATTGAGTCACCTCGTGCAAGGTCATCCGCAAATCAACCTATTCGAAGACACCACCGAAATGGTCAACCTCTATCAAGCCATCGACCGACTCAAAAACCGATTCGGTGAAGATGCGGTGGTGCGGGCCGTAGGAAAGTAGCAATTGACGATTGACGATTGACGATTGACGATTGACGATTGACGATTGAAATTTCTAAACATATATCGACATACGCTTTCTGAAAGCCGCATCCCGCCACCGCATCCCGCTACCGCATCCCGCTACCGCATCCCGCTACCGCATCCCGCCACCGCATCCCGCCACCGCATCCCGCTACCGCATCCCGCTACCGCATCCCGCTACCGCATCCTGCTACTGCTACTGTTACTGCCACTGAAAT
>JALRAP010000040.1 GCA_023262505.1 Bacteroidia bacterium | reverse complement strand
GGCTAGATGTTTGATTTGTTCCGAATCAAGGGCACAAATTTAAAACTATCAAATGACTTAGTTGCAACATTTCCTTGAAAATCTTTTTCAACTTTTGTCATAACGTAATCATTTTCAACACCATAAGGTATAACCAAGGCCCCTCCTGGTTTTAGCTGATCAAGTAGTTGCGATGGGAATTCGGCCGCACCACATGTTACTATGATACGGTCGTATGGTGCATAAGTGGGTAATCCATCAAATCCATCCCCAAAAAACGTTTTGATCCCATAGCCTAATTTCTCAAGCAGCTTTTTGGTGTTTAAATACAAAGCACGATGTCTTTCGATGGAAAAGACCTTTACCCCCATTTTGTATAATACACTTGCCTGATATCCTGAGCCGGTACCAATCTCCAGAACCTTCATTCCGGGAACCAAGTTCAATAGAGATGTTTGGAAAGCTACGGTTGAAGGATGAGAGATGGTTTGACCAGAAAGAATCGGGAAAGCCATATCAGAGTACGCGTGTTCAACGAAAGCATTATCTATAAATAGGTGTCTTGGAACTTGCTCAATGGCCGAAAGGACAGATTCATCCTTGATCCCCTTAGATCTTAATTCAAACACCAGTTTTCTCCTAAGCCCTACATGCCGAAAACTGTCTACGTTTTGATCCTTCATATTTTCAATTGCGAAAATAGGTAAAGTGCCAATGTAAAAAAGGCTAATTTTGAATCAAATTTTCAACTATTGCCATGCTGAAAATAGGTGTTGTGGGAGCTGGCCACCTAGGCAAAATCCATTTAAACCAAATAAAGGAAATTCCTGATTATCAACTGATTGGTTTTCATGACTCATCGGCTGAGGTGCGCAAAATTGTGAGTGAATCCGTATACGCCAAACCGTTTGAATCTCTCCAAGAGCTTATTTCAAGTTGTGACGTTATTGACGTTGTAACACCGACTTTCGCCCATTTAGCTGTAGCCGCAGAGGCAATCAGACAATCAAAACATATTTTCATAGAAAAACCCCTTGCCAACAATCCTGATGAGGGTCGGCAAATCGCTGCACTAGCCAGAGAAGCCGGGGTCAAGATACAAGTTGGGCATGTTGAAAGATTCAATCCTGCTTTCACAGCCGCCGCAGAATTCATCAAAAACCCGATGTTCATCGAAACGCACCGCTTGGCACAGTTCAATCCAAGGGGAACAGACGTTTCTGTTGTTTTGGATTTGATGATTCACGATATCGACATCATATTGAGCCTTGTCAAATCACCGATTAAAAGAATCAATGCAAGTGGTGTGGCTGTGGTTAGCGATACGCCCGATATAGCCAACGCTCGTATAGAATTTGACAACGGCTGCGTGGCAAACCTTACCTCAAGCAGAATCTCGTTAAAAAACATGCGTAAATCACGGTTCTTTCAACGAGACGCTTATATATCCGTGGATTTTTTAGAAAAAAAGTCCGAAGTAGTCAGGTTGAAAACCGTCATCGGAGAGCCAGAACCATTTGCTTTCACCATCGATCTTGGCCCTGACAAAGGCGTTAAACAAATAATCTTTGACAATCCTCCCGTCAAAGAAACAAATGCTATCAGAACAGAACTGGCCATGTTTGCTAAATCAATTTTAGCTAATGAGCAACCTATTGTATCTGTCGATGATGGATTGCTTGCATTGGAAACCGCCCACACCATCATTGAAAAATTAAAAGCAAACCAGGCCCTGGCTTAAAACAATATGAAAAAGCAGCGACACATATTGATAGTTTTCATTTCAATGCTATGGCTATTGAACATATTACCCTCATGCAATCTGATAAATCCCGAGGAAAACACACCAGGATATATTGAAGTAAGTGATTTTGTTTTCAACCCCACTCCTACTTCAGTTGAATTAGGCTCATCCAACTCTACACGCATAAAAGATGTATGGGTTTATGTCGACAACAAATTCCTTGGAGCGTATGAGCTTCCCGCTCGCTTTCCTGTGCTCAAAACCGGGATGCAGAAAATACTATTGACTCCAGGAATAGAACTCAACGGAATTGCATCCACCAGATCCCCCTATCCATTCTACAAGGGTTACGTAACGGAATCAGTGATACCTGAAAACGGAACCCTTTCCATAAATCCCACCACACAATATTTCGATGCAGCGCAATGCGCTTATTGCGAGTCATTCGATGGTAGTGGATTCAGCCTTGCTCCCACCGACCAAAGTGATACGATAATGTACCAATTGGCTCCTGGCGACACCAATGTGTTTGAGGGCGCAAGCAGTGGTGTCGTATATCTTGACACAACAAACACGCAGTTTGAGTTTTCGTCAACAACTTTTTATGACCTGCCTGGATCAGGAGCCGCCGTTTTCCTTGAAATGGACTATAAATGCAGCCAGGAAATGCAAGTTGGACTTTACATCGACTTACCATCATCCGGTCTTGAACAAGTGCCCATTTATAATTTGAACCCCACACAAACGTGGAATAAGATTTACATACAATTGGGTTACGTTGTTTCAACTTACTCGTATTCCAATAAGTTCAAAGTATATTTCAAAGGAGTCAAGGATATCGGAAACCAAAAGGCATCCTTTTATTTTGACAACATTAAAGTTGTTCACTTCTGATGAATAAAAGACTTCAAGCATTAAAGTATATTTTCTTCGATTACCTATCCGCGTCAGTGGCATGGGCCTTGTTTTACATTTACCGGAGATCTTCCATTGAGGGTGATACTTTAAGCAACAATCTGCCCGATGACCCGAAGTTCTGGTACGGCGCGTTATTGCTTCCTGTAGGTTGGCTAGCGGCCTACGCATTTGTTGGAACGTATTCCAACATATACAGGAAATCAAGGCTTAAGGAGTTTGGACAAACCATTTATGTTACGGCTATTGGTGTTTTAGTAATTTTCTTTGCGTTGCTGCTTGATGACAGGATCATTTCATACAAATCATACTATGAAGCCTTGGCTGTGCTATTTGGCTTACACTTCTCTCTGACAGCAGCTATCCGATTTTATCTTACGTCAAAAGCTGGCTATAAAATCAAAAACCGAACCATAGGCTTTAATACCTTGTTAATTGGCAGCAGTCAAAAGGCTTTGTCGCTCTATAAAGAATTAATTTCGGCAAAAGAGAGCCAGGGTAATATGTTCATCGGATTCGTAAGTGTGGTTGAAAACAATGGACACCTGCTTCGCGAAACCCTGTCTCACCTAGGGACAGTAAAGGATTTACGCCGTTTGATTGGCAATCACAAAGTCGAGGAGGTTATCATAGCAATAGAATCATCCGAACACGAAAGCATAGGAAGGATATTGAACGACTTAGAGGACACTGGAGTGATTGTGAAAATCATACCGGACATGTACGACATATTGTCAGGGTCAGTGAAAATGAACGCCATCTACGGTGCACCTTTAATAGAAATATCTCCTTATCTAATGCCGGTTTGGCAACAAGGTTTCAAGAGATTGATAGATATAGTAGCAGCAGCCATTCTACTTATGCTTCTTTCACCTGTTTTTCTGGTGGTTTCAATCATTATCAAATCCACATCAAAAGGACCCGTCTTCTTTGTCCAAGAACGAATCGGATTACATGGATTACCATTCAACATTTACAAATTCCGCTCAATGCGCACTGATGCAGAATCAGGAACACCAAAGCTCTCAAGTGAAAATGATAACCGCATAACCCCTTTCGGAAAATTCATGCGCAAGGTCAGATTGGATGAAATCCCTCAATTCTGGAATGTTTTGAAGGGCGACATGTCTCTAGTCGGTCCAAGACCTGAAAGGCAATTTTACATAGACCAGATCATGCACTTGGCACCGCATTACAGACATCTGCACAAGGTGCGCCCTGGAATAACTTCGTGGGGACAAGTCAAGTTCGGCTATGCCGAGAATGTAGAGCAAATGGTGGAGCGACTAAAATTCGATATAATTTACATTGAAAACATGTCATTGGCACTTGACCTTAAGATTATGATTTACACAATTAAAACAGTTCTTGAAAGAAAAGGCAAATAAAAATTCAACATGAAAAACATCGCAGTAATCGGGTCGGGCACCATGGGGAATGGCATTGCCCACGTATTCGCTCAAAATGGATTCAATGTCTCCTTAATCGACATTAGGCAAGATGCTTTAGACAAAGCCATTTCCACCATATCCGCAAACTTAGACCGGATGATTTCCAAGGGCACGATAAGCGAAGATGTTAAGGCATCAACACTATCGAATTTAAAAACCTTCACTTCTTTGAAAGAGGGGGTCTCTAAATCCGATTTGGTGGTTGAAGCTGCAACAGAAAACATATCCATAAAACTTGACCTGTTCCGTGAACTGGATGCTTTTTGTCAGCCGCACACTATTTTAGCATCGAACACCTCTTCCATATCCATTACCAAAATCGCATCAGTAACAAAAAGAGGGGACAAGATAATCGGCATGCACTTTATGAACCCGGTTCCTGTAATGAAATTGGTTGAAGTCATAAGAGGATACAGCACATCAGATGAAGTTACCGCAACAATTTTCGATTGCTCTCGAAAACTCGGCAAAATACCGGTTGAAGTAAATGATTATCCAGGTTTTGTTGCCAACCGCATATTGATGCCAATGATTAATGAAGCGATTTATTCTCTTTATGAAGGTGTGGCAGGAGTAGAGGAAATTGATACGGTTATGAAATTAGGCATGGCTCATCCCATGGGTCCATTACAACTCGCTGATTTCATCGGCTTGGATGTATGCTTATCGATTCTAAAAGTCATGCATGACGGCTTCGGTAATCCGAAGTATGCACCTTGCCCGTTGCTGGTAAACATGGTTGTGTCCGGTAACCTTGGAAGAAAATCAGGAAAAGGATTTTACGACTATTCCTCCGGAGGTAAAGACCTGGTTGTAGCTGGAAATTTCAAGAAGAAATAACTACAAACGCGAATATGCAGGGCATGAGGGTGATCTCTTACCCCCTTTTTCACATACGTTCAACTTGAAGCCAAAGAACAAATCGTATCCGGTGTTATTCCAAATGCCGGTGAAAGCTCCAATCCTGTCCGAACCAATTACAAACCATTTATAACGCAAAGCCAAACCAAGGTGCGGAGTTTTGAATTCATGCATGATAAATGGCATGGAAGCCTCGAATTGACGTGTTTCATACCTTGGCGTGATTGACAGCATTGATGACCTTACAATAGCTGTTGAAGCCAGCGGGATGGCAGCAACTACTGCAGCGTTGGCATAAAATTTCGGCGCGAAACAATAGTCGAAATCGAAGGCTACTGCCGAAGGCAGCCAAATGGTAAGCCGATCGTCGTCCTGAGAACCAACCGGAGTTGCAAACGCATACTGGCTAACGGTGGTATCAAATTGCTGAACGGAATTGATAACCGCATCATCAATCTGGGGCCAAATGAAATTATCAGAAGAAAACGCATAGGTCTCAGCCTGCTTTCCAAATCTTACGGCGCCAATATCCAAAATGGATAACCCCGCCCTGAAGACGTACTTTTTCAATATCTCGGCTGACTTGTTACAATCACCGGAACCATGCTTTCTTTTATGGTAATAAGTTAATCCAAGATCCAAACCAACACCATAACCTCGCAATTTGAATGGCTTTTTCAAAGTATTCTCATCATCTGTGAATGAATGCCCGTAAGTACCGGTAGTTGATAATACATCCAAGTCAAAAGAATCAGGGGAGGTTACCACATAATTCAGTTGGTCGAAGTCGATGAAGGCCGCATCAAAACCACCAATAAGCTTAAGCGTTGCTGCTGCAGCTAGGAATTTTTTCTCTCTTACTTCGTAAATCTTCTTGCCATACGTCCCGCCGATTTCACCCCATATCATTGATGCAACACGAAAAGGCTCTGAAGCATATTGAATATCATGTTGTGGCGAGTAATCGTAACCCTCTTTTATGAATTTGACCAAATGTGTTGGGGCATTAGTTACTGATGTAGCGGATCGGAGAGCGGTATGAACACCCCATGAAAACTTTTCCGAATTCCTCATATAAGAAGGCCCTCTAAACTTGATACTGGAATAAGCATCCATATTTGCCACATCAGTATAATTTCCGAATTGGCTGTCATTACTTCCGTCCGTATTGTCTACGTCATCAAATCGCTCAGAAAGTCTTTTCCTATACAAGTAATTATTGTCAATGAATAAGTCACCCGAAAGGAAATTCCATTCATAAAGATATGGCGAGCCGACGAAAAGCGAGGGGTTGAAATCCATCCCCATATGTCCGGAAAAATTGGAATGACTAATCCCTGTCATTTCCTGGGAATAAGAACGGACAGGGGCTCCAACGAACATTGGTAAACAAAATGACAAAATAATAAACGATCTGATTTTATCCACAGTGTGATGCTTTGTAGTTAAAAAACGAAATTTATAGGGCAAAATTGCATTCAATCAGGAAATACTTTTCCTGGATTCATGATATTATTGGGATCAAAAAGACGCTTGATACCTTTTTGTAAATCAATTTGAACTTTATTAAATGCGATATCGATATAATCCTTTTGAACCAAACCGATTCCGTGTTCACCTGAGATGGTTCCTCCCAAGCTTACGCAAAGTTGGAATATTTCTCTGATGCCTTGGGGAACCTTTACATTCCACTCTTCATCTGAAAGATTGTCACGAATAATATTTACATGCAGATTACCATCGCCTGCATGACCGTAACAAACAGACCTGAAACCATACTTTTCACCGATTGATTTAACACCGGCAAGAAGTGCAGGCAGCTCCGCTCTTGGCACTACGGTGTCCTCTTCTTTGTAAATGGAGTGCGACTTTACAGCTTCACCCACAGCCCTTCGCATCTTCCACAACTCCGATTTCTGCTTGTCAGTGTCTGCAAACATCACCTCGGATGCCCCATATGCCTCCATCACTTCAGTAATGCGTTCGCAGTCTTTGAATAGACTATCCTGATCGTTACCGTCTACAGCAATAAGCAAGTGAGCCTTGATGTTTTCCGGCACTACCAAGGAAACATCCACGTACTTCAATACGAAATCTATAGCATCTCTTTCCATAAACTCCATTGCAGAGGGGGTGATTCCTGCCCTGAATACGGCGGAAACAGCTTCACAAGCTTTCTCGGGGGATGAAAACGGAACAAGCATCAATAAATCACAGGACGGTTTGGGGATCAGTTTGAAAACAATCTTAGTTATAATGCCCAAAGTGCCTTCGCTACCCACCACCAATTGGGTTAGGTTGTATCCAGTTGAGTTCTTCAAAACATTAGCCCCGGTCCAAATGGCTTCGCCGGTAGGAAGCACCAATCTGACATTTAAAACGTAGTCTTTGGTAACTCCATATTTTACAGCCGCGGGACCGCCTGCGCATTCGGCCAAATTTCCACCCAAAAAGCAGGATCCCCTACTCGCAGGGTCAGGTGGATAAAATAGTCCTAATTCGGCTACTGCATCTTTAAAAACCTGATTGATTACACCTGGCTCAACAGTCGCTTGCAGATTACGCTCATCTATTTCAAGTATCTTGTTTAAGCGAGATGTGGTAATCACTACGCCTCCGAACACGGGAAGTGCACCACCACTCAGGCCAGTACCAGCACCACGTGGGGTTACAGGTATTTTATTGGCATTACATATCCTCACGATTGAACAGATCTCTTCTTCCGACCCTGGCCGAATAACAACTTCCGGGATATAACTCAAGTCCTCGGTATAGTCATGCGAATGGTCGTAAAGGGCCTCCTTTGAAGTCAAAACATGTTCGGATCCAACAATGGAAATCAAATCCTTTAAAAAAGCACCATCAATTTTATTGTAATGCATCATTTTTTTTGAGTTGTTATCATATTCCCTGAATTTGTATCAAACCAGTCAGGCCTACCCGCAGAATCTAACCTTACAAACCTACCGTCAACCAAATCAAAATTGTCATACTTAGGGTCGACTATCTGATTGGAATTTGCGTCGACAATTCCATAACCGTTTTCAGAAGCAGCCGCGAAATAACCGTTTGGCAATGGAGTGACCGATAAAAACTGAGCCTGTAAAATAAACTTACCGGTTGAATCTATCACACCCCATTTATCTCCAACACTAACAGGTAAGAATCCAAAAGAAAACAAACCAACCGAATCAAATTCCGAATCAGTCAGGAATCTGTCTTTACCAATCTCCAACACACCACCCTTACCATCCTCATAAACAACAGCAATACCATTATCAAAAAGATCAACCTTATCGAAGGAATCACCAATTAGCACATTACCTGATGTATCGGCTATTCCAAAAGTCCCTGTTAGGCTGATAACGGCATAACCGTTTTTGAATTTGGCGAAATCGGGAAACCCTTTTAAAACCTGGAATATGAATGGAATCCTCGTTCTTCCACGTTGATCCAAATAACCAAATCGTTCATTTTTTGAGGCTGCGGCCAAACCTTGACTGTATTCGCCAATATCATCAAAAACGAATCTGGTTAGAAAATTGCCTCCAGTGTCAGCCAATGCATACCCTCCATCACCTAGTATGGCAAATAGAGTCTCGGAAACCCTTTTAACTTTCTTGTAGAAAGAATTAAAAACCAAAATGCCGTCAGACTTAATTACTCCAAAACCAGAATCAGTGGAAACAATTGCAAAACCTTGCTCCATTGCTCCGCAAGTTAAAAAAGTGGAATCACAAATCGATTCACCCATCCTATTCAAATACATACAATTACCAGATTGATATCCTACGAAAGTGTTTTCGCCTGATATTGAAACAGAGTCATAACTAACGGGCACCACCGTATTACCTCTTCGGTCAATTAAACCATAAAGTCCGCTTTCCGAAACTACTGCAAATCCTCGATCAAAGTCTTTGCCGAAGTCGAAATATGGTTTTACAACCTCCTCACCTCTGGCGTTTACAAAGCCAACTTTTGAGTTAATCACCACTCGTGATAAACCGGCATTAAAACAGGAGGCGTAGTCGAACGCAGGTTCAATAATCATTCTTCCAGTACTATCCATAAAACCCCAAAGACTGTCTGAATTGAATGGCAAAAGAAATCTACCTGCAAGCAACAATGCAGGATCATCGGAAATTGAAAATCCACAATACGGATAAAGGCTGATAAAATCTTCAGCGCCCTTTCCTGAATTTTTATTGGTGTAGATTTCACGTATCCTGAAGCATGCCTCTTCAACGAAAGGGCTCAAAGGATATTTACTAATGAAATCTACATATGGCATTTCCTCACTACTGTTTTTGGTAGTCAAGGAAAACAATTTGCGCCATGCCTCAGAAATGTAGGGGCTTTTGGGAAAGCTGCGAATGAAAACCTCATATTCAGTAGGCCTCCCACCTTTTACCGACTCATCATAAAGCAACCTTTCATACCGTTTTTTCGCGCTTAGGAAAAAAGGCGAATCTGGATACCTATTCATATATGCCAAGTAACCAGATGCCGTCCCATCCTGCTCTGTATAATCAAATGCAATTTTATTGCGAATCAAAGTAGCTGAATCCACTAATTCTTTAACCGGAAAAGCAGCTATAAAATCATCCAATGCCGATATGGTTCCTTTTTGCAAGGCTAAATTGAATGCACGATTCACCACGGAATCCATAAATGCATAAAGTTTAGGGGGGGCAACATCCAAACGAGCAGCAATCTTACTTTCACGCTTTGAAATAAATGGCCATAAGGCTATGGACTTTTTGATCAATGAATAGGAACTATCCAGGCTATAACATGAAAGTGTATCCACAGCATGTACGCGCGCGTCGCAATAGGCCGAAAGCGCAGGGAATACATGTTCCGATTTTTGAATATGATTTCGCGCTGCAACGAATTCCTTGTTAGTAATGGCATCAAAAGCCTTCTCAATGGATGTCTTTAAAACAGGTAACTCAGCTGCATATGAAACTCCATATACGAGAAACAAAGCAATTGCAGTCTTAACAATCCTTAGAGCCATTGCCTCATAGGTTAGTTTTGAAAACAAAACAATCATGGAACAAGTTGTTCAACAAAGGCTCGTCTATGAATAATCCGAACATGGTGGATCCACTTCCGCTCATGGAAGCATACAATGCGCCAGCTTCATAAAGCGTGTTTTTAATTTCAGCTAAACGAGGATACAGCTCAAAAACACCCTTTTCAAAATCATTAAATAAACACTGTTTCCAAGTATCCACCGGCATTTTTATTACTTCAACCAAACTAGGAGCAGCTGAATTATGGTTTGGCAAAACGCGTGAATAGGCCTCAGCCGTTGAAACACCAAAAGACGGTTTCACCAAAACCAAATAAAAACCCGAAAGCGAAACAGGTGTTGGTTTAAGCAGCTCACCTCTCCCTTCAGCATGGCACGGCTCATTCAAAATGAAAAAAGGACAATCGCTGCCAATGGATGCCGCTAAATTCAGAAGGGATGATTTGTCAACCTTTTCACCTTCCAATGTGTTGATTGTCTTCAAAGCGCTTGAAGCATCAGAAGAGCCTCCACCAAGTCCGGCCCCCGAAGGAATCTTTTTATGAAGGTGCATGAAAAGATCAGTAGAAACACCAAATTCCCTGGCATATGCCATAACAGCCTTAACAGTCAATTCGTTTTCAGGGTCACCAATTACAGTATCGCCTGAATAGGAGTAGTAAAGTCTATGGGAGTCGGGCATGTTCAAAAAATGATCGCCATTGAAATCCTGTTCAAGTGCAACCAATTCCAAAACATCACACAACGGTATGGGAAAAAAGACTGTCTCTATGTCATGGTACCCATCGGCTCTTTTCCGAAGGACCCTGAGACCTAGGTTGATCTTTGCATTTGGAAAACAGATCATCCGACGCGAGTTATGGAGCGAATTTAATAAATGTAACCGAAGAGCGCACTGTATGGTTTTTGATGTCTGTTGATTATATTTGTGACTAATAGCAAAGAGACACTCATGGCTTACCTCGATTTTGAAAAACCTCTAGAAGAGCTTAACGATCAGTTAGAAAAGGCTCGGCAATTGGGTCAGAAGGGCAAGATGGATGTGACAAGTTTGATCACGGAAATCGAAAAAAAGATGGTTGAGGCACGGAAAAAAATCTATTCAGACCTGACACCTTGGCAACGGGTTCAGTTATCCAGGCATCCCGAAAGACCCTATTCTTTAGATTACATAAACGCCATAAGCGATGGCACTTTCATGGAGTTTTTCGGAGACCGCAGCGTCAAGGATGACAAGGCCATGATTGGCGGGTTTGGCATGATGGGAAACCAAAGCGTCATGTTCATAGGACAACAAAAAGGTAATAATACCAAAATGAGGCAGTACCGAAATTTTGGAATGCCCAACCCTGAGGGATATAGAAAAGCTTTAAGACTTATGAAGTTGGCTGAAAAATTCAACAAGCCGATCGTAACTTTTATTGATACTCCCGGCGCGTTTCCCGGTTTGGAAGCTGAAGAGCGCGGCCAGGGAGAGGCTATCGCAAGAAACCTCTATGAAATGTCGATTCTTAAAGTACCGGTAATTTGCATCATCATAGGTGAAGGAGCCTCCGGAGGTGCATTGGGAATTGGAATCGGCGACCGGGTTTTGATGCTTGAAAACACTTGGTATTCCGTAATCTCACCTGAATCCTGCTCATCGATTCTGTGGAGAAACTGGGACAACAAGGAAAAAGCTGCCGAAGCACTCAAACTAACTGCAAATGACATGTCTGGGTTAGGTCTGATAGATGATATCATCAAAGAACCATTAGGGGGCGCCCATTCCAATCCGGCAGAGATATTTGAATCCGTTCGCAAAAAAGTGACTGAACTTTTAGAAGAACTTTCGAATATGGACTCCCAATCAAGGGTTGACAATAGGATTGCAAAATTCTGTTCCATGGGCGTAATCGAGGATTAAAAGTAGGCACTATCCAATCTTTATCCGCTTCATTACAGCCCTTTAAAAGTTTCCCACATCCAACCTGCCCAATGGCAGGTTTTTTAAATTTGAATACATAGCATTTGACATGGAACTCAATAAAGATAAGAGCCGAAAAAACGACAAGAAAAAGCAGCCTCCTGTACAGCTTGCCAGCTTCTCAGGAAAACTTCCTCCCCAAGCTGTTGACTTGGAAGAAGCGGTATTAGGCGCATTGATGCTTGAAAAGGATGCCCTATCGGCAGTTATTGACATTTTAAAGCCTGATTGCTTTTACAAGGATGCCCACCGTCTGATATTCGAGGTAATTCATGAGTTGTTTCATAAGAACCAGCCTATAGATATCCTTACTGTATCTCAGGCCCTCAAGAAAAATGGCAATTTGGAAATTGTGGGCGGGTCGTTTTACATATCACAATTAACTAGCAGAATTGCATCTGCTGCAAATATCGAATATCATGCCCGCATCATTCTGCAAAAGCACATCCAGCGGGAGCTGATTCGAATCTCAGGAGAAACAATCAGAGATGCGTATGAGGACAGCAAAGATGTTTTGGAAATGCTGGACAAGGCGGAAAGCAACTTATTTGAAATAGCAGAGGGCAATATCCGGCGTAACTATGAAGACATGACTTCATTGGTGTCTAAAGCCATGAAGGAAATCGAAATAGCCGCCAACCAAAAAGAAGGAGTCACAGGTGTTCCTAGCGGGTTCACTGAATTGGACCGTGTAACTGCAGGTTGGCAAAAATCAGACTTAATCATCATAGCCGCCCGCCCAGGTATGGGTAAAACCGCCTTTGTGCTCTCTGTGGCTAGGAATGCTGCTGTCAAATACGGAAATCCCATCGCCTTCTTTTCGCTAGAGATGTCATCCGTCCAATTGGTAAATCGCTTGATTTCTTCGGAAACGGGCATCACCTCCGACAAGATCAGAAAAGGAAGGTTGGAGAGTTATGAATGGGAACAGCTGAACTCCAAAATCAAGCCCTTGCTGGATGCTCCTCTTTACATTGACGACACCCCTGCCCTTTCGGTTTTCGAACTTCGGGCCAAATGCAGAAGGTTGGTAGCCGAGAAAAAGGTCAGCATGATCATTATCGACTATTTGCAACTTATGGTGGCAGGTGGAGATTCAAAAATCGGTAATCGTGAACAAGAAATCAGCACCATTTCACGTTCATTAAAAGCAATAGCAAAAGAATTAAGTGTGCCCATCATTGCATTGTCACAGCTAAGCCGCGCGGTTGAAACCAGGGGAAGCAGCAAAAAGCCCCAGCTCTCTGACCTACGTGAATCTGGTGCCATTGAACAGGATGCAGACATGGTGCTCTTCATTTATCGTCCGGAATACTACGAACTCGACCAAGATGAAAATGGCAACTCTACGAAAGGAATAGCGGAAATCAGCGTTGCCAAAAACAGGAATGGAGCCACTACATCTGTGAATTTGAAATTCATTGGCAGCCTAACGCGTTTTGAGGACCTCGATTCATATGACTTCAAAGATGAAAGCTTGAGTCCAATTCCGCGAAACCATGAGGCGGAGCGAGTTACCAGGGAGTCGAAGATGAATGACATGAATGAATTCAACGACCCTGATAGGTCTGGAGATAGTCGACCATTCTGATGACAAAACGTAAGTATATAGCGCTACTGATTACCTGGTTGATTTTTTCAGGCCAGAGTATGGCATCGCATTTGCTTATTCAGATGGACGAATCCCAAAAGAACCATTTAAAGGCATATGGAATCGCCTATTGGGAATTGAATAAACAAGGTGGCACAATGGAATGGCTGCTGAATTACAAAGGCGGTAGCTTTCTTTTCCCTTACTCCAAAAGCTTGGAATCGGAGTGCATGATTCGTGGCGTTTCATTCTCCGTTATTGCCGATGCGCAGGCAAATGCTATTCGTCTTGAAATTGGCGATCCTGAAGTAAACATGGAGGTAGTGCGGATGGAAAAAGCACCCAAGGTTGCCGTTTATTCTCCGAAAAACAAACTGCCTTGGGATGATGCCGTTACCTTGGCACTCACTTACGCCGAGATACCTTACGAGATCATATACGATGAAGAAATCATAGCAGGCAAGCTGCCATTATATGACTGGCTTCACCTCCATCACGAGGATTTCACTGGGCAGTATGGGAAGTTTTATGGTATGTTCAGAAACGCCCCTTGGTATCAAGAGCAAGTACGGTCCATGGAGGCATTGGCCAATGGCTTAGGTTTCAAGAAGGTTTCCCAACTGAAGCTTGCAGTTGCCACAAAAATCAAGGATTTCACTGCAGGAGGAGGATTCTTGTTTACCATGTGTTCCGGCACCGATAGTTATGATATAGCACTTGCAGCAGAGGGCATTGATATCTGCGAAAGCATGTATGATGGAGATGGAACCACTCCAGACTACAATAACAAGTTGGACTACAGCAAAACTTTTGCATTCCAAAATTTCAAGCTAAGCACCAACCCTATGGAGTACAGGTTCTCAGATATTGATATGAAAAACCCGGCTCGCATTGATCGCGATCGCGACTTCTTCACATTATTTGACTTTTCAGCCAAATGGGATGTGGTTCCTACTATGCTATGTCAAAACCATGAGCAAGTGATTTTTGGTTTCATGGGACAATCCACTGCATTCAACAAGAACCTGATAAAGCCCAATGTGATTGTTATGGGTGAAAACAAGGCCATCAACGAGGCTAAATACATCCATGGAACATTTGGAAATGGAATGTGGACATTTTATGGAGGACACGACCCGGAAGACTACCAGCACATGGTAGGTGATCCACCCACAGATCTAAATTTACATCCAAACTCTCCAGGATACAGATTGATTCTGAATAACGTTCTGTTTCCTGCTGCTAAAAAGAAGAAACAGAAAACCTGATTTCAACTTCGGCTTCCAAAAAGCAAGCTACCAATCCTAACCATGTTGCTTCCTTCCTGAAGGGCTATTTTATAGTCTCCACTCATTCCCATGCTTAATGTATTGAAATCAGACCCACTGAAGGCAGCAAGTTTTTCATACAACCTTCTCAAACCTTGGAATTCATCCGCAACAGCGCATTGGTCATCTGTCAAAGTGGCCATACCCATCAGTCCTCGTATTGACACTCCCTGCAAAGGTGCTTTTAAAAAAGACTCATAAAAAGCCACAACATCCTCCGAATCAAATCCCGATTTAGATTCCTCTTTTGCAATGTGCACCTGTAGCAAGACATCGGTTGTCCTTCCTACCTGTGTTGACCTTTTGGATATCTCCAACAATACACTATGAGAAGACACACCATGAATCAGGGAAATATAGGGCACAATAAATTTCACCTTATTGGATTGCAAACTTCCGATAAAATGCCACTGAGGAACTGAGCCAAGCGCCTCGTGCTTCTCGCTGAGCTCTTGAACGTAGTTTTCACCAAAGATTAGCTGGCCATGTTCAATCAACTCAGTAATATCAGAAGCAGGCTTGGTTTTACTGACAGCCACCAATGTTGCACCGAAAGGCGCTAACTCCTTGCGAACATCATAGAGTTTGGCTAAATCAACCATCGAATTTTATCTTACAAAATGGAAACTCACGAGGTATCAATAAGACAATTGAATCAGCATGTCAACAAAATAGTCAACCGTTCTTTTTTGCGAAATCCTGCATTAATGAAACGAGGAATTCAACACTTGAAATAGGTAGCGCATTGTATAAAGATGCTCGATAGCCTCCAACTGAGCGATGACCTTTGAGGCCAATAACTCCGTTATCCTTTAGCAATGCTGAAAAGGATTCGTCCAACTCAGGCTTTTCCAATAGGAAACACACGTTCATTTTAGAACGGCTATCAACATCGGCTGTTCCTTTAAATAAAGGATTTGAATCGATTTCACTGTAGAGCAAATTGGCCTTTTGGGTATTTAACTTTTCGATAGAAGAAACTCCACCAATTTCCTTGAGCCACTCCAAAGTAGCCATACAAACATAAATGGCAAATACCGGAGGTGTGTTGAACAGAGAATCGTTTTCGATATGTGTTTTGTAATCCAACATGGTGGGTATGGCCCTACCAGATTTACCGTGGATATCGTTTTTCATAATGACCAGGGTGACTCCAGCAGGTCCCATATTCTTTTGAGCACCTGCATAAATGAGGTCAAATTTCGAGACGTCTACTGGCCGGGAAAAAATATCACTGGACATATCGCAAACCACCGGAATGTTAGATTCCGGAAAAGAAGCCATCTGGGTTCCGTAGATGGTATTGTTGGATGTTATATGTAGATATGATGCATCGGAGGGAATGGCATAAGTAGTGGGAACGTAACAGAAATTACGGTCCTTGGAAGATGCCACAGTCTCGACATTGCCAAAAAGCTTAGCCTCCTTGGCTGCCTTTGAAGCCCAAACTCCGGACTCCACATAAGCCGCCTTGCCACCCACTGGTAGCAAATTCATAGGCACCATGGAAAACTGCGTGCTAGCCCCTCCTTGCAGAAACAGTATTGAATAATTGTCTGGAACGTTTAAGAGCTCCTTAACCAGTGATTTGGTTTGAGCCAAAATTGCATCGAAATCCTTACTTCGGTGGGAAATCTCTAAAATAGAAAGTCCGGTTCCATTAAGATCTAAAATTGCTTGCGCAGATTTTTCAATTGCCTTACGGGGAAGAATGCCTGGACCAGCTCCAAAATTATGCTTCATGTTTAGGTTGTATAAGTAGGTTTACAAAATTGGGAAAATAATCGCCTCGATGATTCAATCAATTACGCAGATCCAAGTTTTTCTTGTAAATCCATTTGCCTTTCTTGAATCGGTAGCCATCGTAGGTGAAATCCGGACCGTATTGACTGAAATTCCCTTTGAGGGAAGGACTTGAAGGCGAAAGATGGTCAAAAACCAGCATCTTCATTTTCTTATCATAACGCAACAGCATGATCGCATTCGCAGCAAACTCGAAAATGACCCTATACTTTGTTTTGACATCGGATTGGCCAACAAAAACAGGCATCCCAAACTCTGCATTATCCCAAGGATCGAAACTCAAAACGTCAATTACTTTTCGGTTTGATAAACGGTCCTTACCATGCCAACCAAGCAGGAAATAACATGTTTTTTTGTCGATTTTACGCTCTTGGATGTCGTAGTATACCGCGCCGTACCATTCATCAACATCAAAGAGATTTATCTCAGCAAAATCAGTGGGGTATTTCTTCTCGATGAGCCCTTGCAAACCAAACGACTTGGTCTTCGGATTAATACGCTGAACTAATCCGAAATATTCAAAAGTGCCATGTTCCCTAGACTGAAGAAACCAAGTATAAATACGAACATATCCATCAGGTGACTTTAAAGCTGAAAGCGTTTTAAGTGAATCAAATGGATGGTTGAAGGAAACTGGGGATTTAAGAATGTCCAGTAAAAGTGGATTGAAAAGTGCACAATATGCTTTACGTACTGCATCGCTTGAACCCCGCGACATACTGTCAGCGTATGTGCGCAATACCAAGATTGCAGCATCAATGGAATCGCTGGTTAGCTCCTTCGTTTGGGCCTTCCTGGCTTGCAATTCCTCAGGTGATAAAGGTCGAAGCTTACCCGAAGATTGGCCAGCGAGTGTGATTGGTAAAAAAGAAATGAAAACTATGAAAAGTATACGCATTTGAATGATTCAAGAATGGATTTCCAAAATTATGGCATAAAAAAATCCGCTGGGGCTAACCAGCGGATCATATTTCAACAATGTATCAATCATGCGTGCATGCGGTCTTTCTTGGCGAGAAGCTCCTCTTTGCTTTCGCGGATGTTCTCATCGTCCACACAGCAGTCAACAGGACATACAGCGGCGCATTGTGGCTCATCATGGAAGCCTACACACTCTGTGCACTTATCTGAAACGATGTAATATACATCCATTGCTTTAGGCGCTTGCGCTGCACCAGCATCCACTTCGGATCCGTCCATTTTCTTAAACATACCGGAGATGGAAGTACCGTCGGAAAATCTCCATTCAGCACCACCCTCGTAGATAGCATTGTTTGGGCACTCTGGTTCACATGCTCCGCAGTTGATGCACTCATCAGTGATTTTAATAGCCATAGCTTTACTTGAATAAGGTTTAATTTCGCAACACAAATATACGACAAATTGTTTTCAACGCTACAGAATTGATGCAAATGAACCTACAAGAAAATACCATCCAAGCATGGATTAAGGTCTCGGAACAAATTAGAATGATTCTAGACAAGTCCGAAAGATCCACTTTTTCAGACCAATGGAGTGTCGTATGCAGACAAGCTGAGGCGGAAAACCCATGGTTTTCACAAGACCAATTGAATCATGCGCTGCAAGGGATTTCGATGCTCCTAGACCCTGAAAAACTGCAGGTGTTTGCCAGAAAGTATCAAAATGAGGGAATAGGAAAATCCAAAGAAGTTGGAGTAATCATGGCCGGGAACATACCTGCTGCAGGCTTCCATGATATGCTCTGCGTTTCGCTAAGCAAACAAAATCTTTCCGCCAAGCTGTCGTCTTCAGATAAAATCATACTACCATTCATTAAAAGCATTTTGGAGTGGGCCGATACAATTGTAGCCGCCAAGATTAGATTTGTTGAAAATCTAAAGGATGTGGATGCGGTCATTGCAACTGGAAGCGATAACTCCGCACGATATTTCGAGTATTATTTCGGAAAAAAACCCCATATCTTTAGGAAAAACAGAAACTCAGTTGGCATAATAACTGGCGACGAGAACGAATACGACCTTATTTTACTAGGAAGAGACATATTCACTTATTTCGGATTAGGATGCAGGAGTGTTTCAAAACTTTTCGTTCCGGAATCCTATTCGTTCGATTCATTTTTTGAAGCCATGCTCGAGTACAAAGCAATCATGCAGCACACGCGTTATATGAACAACCACGACTACCAACAGGCATTATACTTGATGAACCAGGAGACGTTTTTAACCAACAATTTCCTGATTGTAAAAGAGGATGCCCGTCTATCGAGTCCAGTCGGAGTTGTCTTTTTCGAAAGCTATCAAAACAAAGAATCCTTGCAAACAAAATTGGATTCCATCAACGATAAACTTCAATGCACTGTTAAAAAGGGAGGTGAAATAAATCTGGGCCAAGCACAAATGCCCGGTATAAGTGATTTTGCAGATGGAGTTGACACCATGGAGTTTCTCTCCAATCTAGAATGACTACTGCTTTTCAAATGCCCCCAAATCGGGATTAACCGCCCTTGAGTTGCCGAGAATATCAACTTGTGTATCAGGGTCCAACCACTGTATATCACCGAAGTCTATGGCTGGGGAGCCGGCTTGCAATTGATAATCGTTTTCTGAAACATCCACAAAAAGAGGATTCTGATTTTTTATAACAGAAATGAATGACGATCCTGTCAAGTTGCTTTTGGTTTTGATCAATACGTTCCTGAATCGATGAGAAGTAGTGCCGAACTCAAAATCGAGCTCCAACTCCTCATCATTATCACCCCACAAAATACAGTTGTCGAAATCAGCCCGGTATAGAGGAAATTGTTGGGCGTTGCCATTTTGATCCAACCCGTAATCGTTCAGGTAGACAGAGGGCGTAGAGCGTTGCCCTCCACCCCAAAAATTAGCGACTGTAGTGTTAAGGAACTTGTACCCCCCACCTCTCGTCAAGGCAACAGCATACTGGCCAGCCCTTGCCAATACCGAGTTCTTGACCTCCATGTTGTAATATCTGGTGAAAATATTGAAACCACTCGCGTTGGTTATTCTAGTATTAGTGATCTTGAGAAATTTTGGAGGAACCGTGTCCAGAAGTGATTCAGCCTGTACTCCAATAAATGGATTGCGAATCTCGGCGTAGTTTATTTCGTTACCTGTGCTCCCCTCGTTTATCCAAATGCGATCCCATTGGCCAGGCACGTCTTGATAGTATGACTCTCTTCGAACCCCTTCAAACTTTACAGTGTTCTGCTGGGTACCTTGAACCTTTATGGTTCCATAACGATAAACCCAAATACCACTTGAGTTGCCAAAATAAATTTCGGTTCCCGGTTGTATGATCAAGGTTTGAGTAGAATCCACCACAGCATAGCCACCCCAGATAACATATGGCAAGGTATTGTCCCAAATGATGGTTGAATTCAGGTTCGGGTCCAACAAGGCATATGCCAAGTATCCGTTAGCGGTTTGAATGGCTTTATCGGCAACAATAAACCTTGCATTCCTGCCAAAGGCAACCAGATCGATGTCTTGGATATTTCCATTGGTGGTGAAAACCACAGAATCCTGAACAATAAAGGGCGAGGTGGCACTGTTGGGATCGACAGTAACCTCCACAAAAAGAAATAAACTATCATCGGCAGGGATTTCAACATCTATAAAAGACTTTCCCGGAATTCCGTCTAGGTTCAAACGATATGGGGATGCCGTACCTCCCGCCAACCTAACAGAACTGATATTCAGGGGACGGCTGTTTCGATTGTAGATTACCAATGATTGGGTGGTAGAACCTAAACTTGTAAAAACCGTGTCGAACATCACAGTATCCAAAGAGAATTCCAATTTGGCTGAAGGGTCTGTTAATATTTCATCCTTTTTGCAGGATATCATTGACAAACAGGCCAAAAGAAAAAAGACAAAAACGTATCGGAGTGGGAACATGGTGTTGCTTGCGACAAAGATAACGGAACGAATTGATTAAAATTGCAACCAATTGCTGATATTAAACATTGATTTTCAATTTATTAAAACTTCCGAAAGAAACAATCAAAACAAGCTCAATCCAACTATTGTCATATTGAACCAATTGCATTATCTTTGCACTCCCAATAAAAAAGTCAAATTAAGTTATGAAAAAGGATTTACACCCAAAGAATTACCGATTGGTGGTTTTCAAAGATATCTCTTGTGACTATGCGTTCATGAGTCGCTCTACTATCGAGACCAAGGACACTATTGTTTGGGAAGATGGCAAGGAGTACCCTTTGATCAAGCTCGAAATCTCGCACATGTCTCACCCATTCTATACGGGCAAGATGAAGTTGGTAGATACAGCAGGTCGCGTAGACAAATTCAGAAACCGCTACAAAAAGCATGGCGAGAAGGCTGGAAAAACCGCTTCAGAATAATTTTTTTCAACCTTACACATCACATAATACCAAGTCCCCTTCGGGGACTTTTTTTTTCCCTTATCTTTGAGAGTAAAGTAAATTTCTTCTGCAGCTAACTAAGAATGACCAACGCAGTATTGTTTGATTTCAACAGAAGGTCATTGCTTCCGTTCACCTTCACCCGACCAACGTCTGAAATACGAGTTGGGATTTGGACCATAAAAGAGCATTGGGAGGCGCTATTGGAGCAGCCTGTTTCCTACTTGACGGAAGATTACCTCACTGGAAAATATCCCGTTTGGAAGGAGTCTGAAAACCTGTTTTTGAACGGGAATGTTATTCCAAATGCACCATTAGTCAATGCTGCTCGAGAACTATCCTTGGGTCAACGGCTAATTAAAAATGGAATGCCTTTGGCAGCGTATGCCGAGGGTTGGCCTGACCCTTTATACCCTTATGGAAGATTCCGAGATATAGAGTTCGAAGGAGAGATTGGAATGATCAGGAACCTGTGGGACATTTTCACCCAATGCGGAGTTCACATTCAAAATCAATTCAACCTGATAACCAAGGATAGGAAATCCCAGCCCCTCTCCCCCACCAATAGAATTATAGGGAATGGCAAGGTTTTCATTGAAGAAGGCGCCAAGGTGGAATGCAGCGTATTTAATACTGAAGCAGGACCCATTTACATTGGAAAAAATGCTGAAGTCATGGAGGGCTGTCTGGTCCGAGGACCGTTCGTATTAGCCCACCATGCCAC
>JALRAP010000003.1 GCA_023262505.1 Bacteroidia bacterium | reverse complement strand
GATTGCCGACCATGCCCTTAGCCTGTACGCCCATTGCAAGCGCAACCCCTGCCCCCATCGGGAACGGGACTAGCACGCCCAGGCCTTAGCCCATGGCCGCGCGTTGCCGCGCCATGAAATCTTGGTAGGTGTCGATGCCGCGCATTTGCAAGATGGTGTTGCGCACCGCCGCCTCCACCAACACCGCAATGTTGCGACCCGCCACCACCTGAATCACCACCTTGCGCACAGGAATGCCCAGCACATCTTGGGTGAGTGGTTCGGTGGGAATGCGCTCGTAATCACGCTCAAAGTTTTCGCGGCGAACCAAGTGCACAATCAGTTTCAAGCGCATTTTTCGGCGCACAGCGGTTTCGCCAAAAATACCGCGAATGTCCAGCAGGCCAATGCCACGGACTTCCAACAGGTTTTGCAGCAACTCTGGGCATCGGGCTTCAATCGTGGTTTGATTGATGCGGAACAGGTCAACCGCGTCATCGGCCACCAAACCATTGCCACGCGAAATCAATTCCAAGCCCAACTCGCTTTTGCCCAAGCCTGACTCGCCGGTGATCAGCACACCCAGACCCAAGATGTCCATGAAAACGCCGTGCATGGTGGTTCGGTCGGCAAAGTGTTTGGACAAATAAGCCCGCAGCACATCGATCACAAAGGCCGAGGACTCGGGTGTGGCAAACATCGGAATTTGGGCTCGTTCGCAAACACGGTACAAAGCATCAGGCGCCGTTTGACCATCGGCCAGCACCAACACCGGGGGCTCGAGGGTCACAATGCGCGACACACGGCGTACGCAATCTTCTTCGGTGCCACGCGTCAAGTAGGCCACTTCACGCTCACCCAAAATTTGCACGCGGTAAGGATGGATGTAATTCAAATAGCCCACCAGGTCGGCACCCGAGCGGGCAGCACGGACCGCCACCTCATCAAAGCGGCGTTCGGAGGCACCCAAACCTGCCAGCCACTGCCACTTGAGTTTGCCTCGGTGGTCTTCAAACAGCGCATCAGCGCTGACAGCGGTAGGCTTCATCGCAACCTCGTCTCGTTAGGAACTGTAGGGGCGCCTCAGCTGGCAGGAGACCAGCGGGCTATGAGGCTGTGCAAGGCATCTGCGCTGGGGCTGCCTAACAGAGCATCGCGCAAACTGCCATTGCTCAGCAGCTCGGCAATTTCAGACAAAATTTCCAAATGCTTTTGGGTGGCCGCTTCGGGCACCAACAAAAAGATCAACAGCGTCACAGGCTGCTCATCAGGCGCATCAAAGCCAATGGACTGCGTCAGCTGAAACACTGCGGCCATGGGTGATTTGAGTCCCTTGATGCGGCCATGCGGGATGGCCACACCATGGCCAAGGCCAGTTGAGCCCAAGCGCTCACGTGCAAACAAACTGTCGGTGACCAACGCTCGAGAGAGCCCGTGCAAATTCTCAAACAACAAACCCGCCTCTTCGTACAAGAAGGCATCGCCAACGAAGTTATCCGAAAACTGGAGCGTCGACTCGAGACTTTAATCATCGGTGATCCGTTGGACAAGAACACCGATATTGGAGCTATCAACTCCAAAGAACAACTCAACAAGATAGATGCATTGGTTAAAGCGGGCGTGAAAGAAGGCGGCAAGATGTTCCAAGCAAGCTGTAAATTACCCGGCAAAGGATTCTGGTTCCGTCCAACACTTTTCACTGGCGTGAGTCAAGCGAGTCGTATCGTGCAAGAGGAAATCTTCGGACCCGTGCTTGCCATACAAACATTCCGCACCGCAGAAGAAGCTATCGAGAAAGCAAACAACACCCCTTATGGATTATCAGGTGGTGTGTGGTCCGACAAAGGGTCGAAGGTTTTCAAGGTGTCATCCAAAATCCGTGCAGGCGTTATCTGGGCGAACACTTACAACAAATTCGATCCTACCTCGCCTTTCGGCGGATACAAGGAAAGTGGCATGGGCCGCGAAGGTGGTCTGCATGGACTGTATCCGTATGTCAAACTCTAACCCTTCCGCGAAAGCGAAACAAATAGCAATATGGCAACCAGCAGCAAGCGCATTCCCATTCAAAAAACATATAAGCTTTACATCGGAGGCAAATTCCCGAGAACCGAATCCGGTCGCTATTACAAGTTGTTGAACACGCAAGGCGATGTCATCGCCAATGTTTGTCGCGGCTCCAAGAAAGATGTTCGTGATGCCGTAGTGGCTGCACGGAAAGGCTTTGGTGAATGGAGCAAGAAAACCGCTTACAACCGCGGACAAATTCTATATCGCATCGCAGAAACATTGGAAGGCCGCAAGGCGCAGTTTGCAGAAACCTTGTGTTTGCAAGGCATGAAGCCGGCGGCGGCCATGGATGAAGTGATGGCATCCATCGACCGCATTGTATATTATGCGGGGTGGTGCGACAAATACCAACAGATCTTCAGTGCGGTGAACCCCGTAGAGTCATCCCATTTCAATTTTACTTATCCGGAGCCTACAGGTGTGGTAACCATAATTTCACCATTGGAATACGGATTGCTAGGCTTGGTGTCTACCATCATGCCAGCCATTGCGAGCGGCAACACCGTTGTTGCGTTGGCTTCTGATAAATTTCCACTCACCGCTATAGAGCTAGCCGAAGTCATTCAAGCCTCTGATGTCACCTCCGGCGCCATCAACATCCTTACCGGTCACCGCAAAGAATTATTATCGGGATTAAGCAACCACATGGATGTAAACGCCACGATCTATTGCGGTAACGACAAGGAGGAACTTGCTTCCATCCGTTCCAACGCCTCCTTGAATGTGAAGCGTGTGATCCACCACGACTTCAAAAACTGGTCGGCCGAAACGTGTCAATCACCCTACATGATTTTGGATATGTTGGAGATGAAAACGACATGGCACCCGGTAGGTAATTGACGATGTACGATTGACGATGTACGATTGACAATAAAATTATTCATTATGTATAAGATTTCGTGATGCAATCGTAAATCGTCCATCGTAAATCGTAAATAAAAAAGGCTTTTCTTTCGAAAAGCCTTTTTTACAATCAACAACAACTTTTATTTCTTCTTCTCAAACTCGCCTGCTTCTACCACGTAGATATCGTCGGGCTTGATCCAACGCTTCAGGGCGTCGTTCACTTGTTTAACATCGAGTTTGGTAACGCGGTATTCCAAGTCGCGATCCCAGAAGATGTCGCGATTCAGGAACAGATAGTTATTCAATCTTCCTACTAGTTCACGGTCTTGGGAACGGCTCACCTTGCGGCTTTGTAGGTAACCACTGGAAGCGTCCTTCAACTCTTGCTCGGTAATGCCATCGTTCACGATGCGCTTCAGTTCCTCGCGCAAGCAAGCAACCAATTTCTCTGAGTTTTCAGGATTGTATATGGCAAAAGACATGAACATGCCGGAGTTATCAAGTTGTCCGGGTTGAAATTGCGATCCTACACCGTAGCTGATACCTTCCTTCTGACGGATGCGGACTGCCAGACGGGAATTGAGGAATCCACCGCCCAGGATGTAGTTGCCGATAACCATGGCGGCCATATCGTCATTATCATCTTTGAACTCGACATTCAAACCAGCCATCATCATGGCGTTGGTCTTATCAGGCGTGTTGATTTTCTTGGTGCCAGGTTTGGATGCGGTGTATGTGTCAACGGCACGCTCATATGCCACCGGTGATTTCCAATCGCCCAGCATTTGCTTCAACACACCCAATATGGCTTTGTCGTCAAAGTCGCCAACGATGGCAACCGTAGCGTTGGTGCTGTTGTACATATCCTGGTAAAGCTTCTTGATCTGGTCGATTGTAACCGCCTTTACCGATGCCACCTGCTCATCGAAATCCATTGCATAACGGAAATCGTTTTTAGGATAAGATTTCATGATGCGTGAAAATTCAAGTCCTGCAATGCTTTGCGGCTCGCTACGCTGCTTTTCGATGTCGGCCAATTCTTCGTCTACTAACTTGCTCAGTTCGGCTTGTGGGAAGGAGGGGGTACGAAGTATTTCCTGAACAAGCTTCAACGTGTTTTCCAATTGCTCAGCCGTAGTTGAGATGCTTACACTCACCGTTTGACCGGATCCGTATATACTCACGCTGGATTTCATTTTGTCGAACGCATCGTTGATCTGCTCCATGCTCATTCTCGCGGTTCCGCGACGCAACATCGCAGCGGTCATATCGGCAACGGTTGACTTACCTTGTAAAGCAGCCACACTGCCAATGCGCAAAGTCATCGATACGTTGACGGTTCCACCACGGGTGGTCTTTTTCAAGAAAGCATACTTGGCGCCGCCGGATATCTCTCCTTTTACGGTGCGCTGTGCGATATTATCTGGAGTGGCTTCAAAATCCTCGGCTTGTTTGAGTGCTTGTTTCCCTTTGTAATCCTTGAGCAACGCAGCAGGATCTGGAGCTGCGGTAATCACAGCGCGATCAGGTGCCGCATCAGGAATGAATTTTCCAGTGGTGCGGTTGGAAGGCTTGAAATAAGCGGCAGCAACACGGTTCACATCTGCGGCAGTGACTTTCTCGGTCATATCACGCTGATGGAAGAATAATCTCCAATCGCCTTTGGCGATGTATTCGGATAGTGTCAAACCCACACGCTCACTGTTATTGTAAGTTTGTTCGAAAAACTTGAGTGATTTGTTTTTGGCGCGCTCAACTTCGGCAGGTGTGACTGGGTTGTCTTTCAAATTATCCATGATCGACTGCATGGTATTCATCACCTCATCAAGTGATTTCTCCTTGAGTACGTCTGCGGTGAAATAGGCATAACCAGGATCCTTGAGTTCGAAGGCGAATCCGCCAACACTGGTGGCCATCTTGGTTTCAACTAAGGCCTTGTACAAGCGGCCGGAAGGCTCGTTGGTAAGGATGTCTGTCAACAAATCAACTGCTGGGTAATCAGGATGAGCACCGGCAGGCACATGGTATCCCATAGCGGCCACTTGCACATCACCAACACGACGCAGCACCACATGGCGCTCGCCGTCTTGGGTAGGCTCAACGGTATAAGTAGGCTGCAGCACACGCGTTGGCTTGGGAATGACTCCGAAATACTCATTCACCATTTGCAATGTCTTGGCCTCGTCGATTTTGCCAGCCACCATCAACACTGCGTTGTCGGGCTGATAAAACTTCTTATAAAAAGCCTGGAGGTTCTCGATAGGCACACGCTCGATATCTTCACGAGAGCCGATAGTTGACTTTCCGTAATTGTGCCACAGATAAGCCGTAGACATCACACGCTCCATCAATACTCCGCTTGGGTCGTTCTCACCAGATTCGAATTCATTTCTCACAACTGAGAATTCGCTCTCCAAATCCTTTTTAGCTATGAAGGAATTGATCATACGGTCAGACTCCATGTCAAGTGCCCAACGCAGGTTTTCTTCGGTAGCGTTGAATGTTTCGAAATAGTTGGTGCGGTCGAGCCAAGTCGTTCCATTAGGCCTTGCACCGTGCGCCGTTAATTCTTGTGGGATGTTGGGATGCTTAGGTGTTCCTTTGAAAACCATGTGCTCCAACAAGTGGGCCATGCCGCTTTCGCCATATCCTTCGTGGCGTGAGCCCACCAGGTAGGTGATGTTAACGGTGATGGTGGATTTGGAAGGGTCGGGGAACAGAAGCACTTTCATGCCGTTCGCCAATTGGTACTCGGTGATGCCTTCCACGGAAGTGACTTTTACCGGAGCAGCGGCCGGTTTCTTTTGGGCCGATGTTACGATTGGCGCCATCAGCAGCGCACAGAGAAGCAACCTAAAGAGGTTTTTCATGTTTGGATGTTGTTTGGGATTATTATTGTTTGGATATAGATGATTCACGACTCTTATTCATTTGTTTTTGCAGGGTCGACTGGAGAATCGCACTCCAGACCCGTAAATTGCGAAACAACCGCGCCATCTAATTTAACCTAGGCGGTATCAAGGCGAAATTAGGAAATGGTCTTGAAAATTAGGGCATGGGGAATATGCCCCTGTTTCGTCCTTTGGGCACTGATTGCCCGCTTACCATTGCGATGCACTTCTGTGTTTGAGCATTGAAATGTTGAAAATGTCCACACACATATTATTGTGTAACAGCCAAAATTTATGGGTCTCATCATCAGGCGTTTCTAAAAATATTTTTGTTTGGATGTTGGATTTTTGAAAATCGCCGTAACTTTGCGGCAGCATCACGAACCCTTAAATGGGTGCCAACCGAGTGGAACACCACGGTGGCCGAACGATGCGGGCAAGGAATGCCAAAAATGTTCACCCACCACATTTCCTGTCCGTTTTATTCCGTGATGCAGCCAAAAAAACTGCAACATGGAAAAAAAGCAACCAACAAAATCGAAAGGGTTTCTGAGGAAACTCGGCGTGTTCGGCTTCGACGAAGTTGAACCACTCATTTTGGCCGCATTGGTATCGGAAGACCCGATACTACTCATCGGAGAAGCCGGCACCGGAAAAACATTTTTACTGAACAGCATCTCGGAAGCCATGCGACTGGAGCATCGGCATTACAATGCGAGTCTGATTTCGTTCGATGACCTGATCGGATTCCCCGCTCCGGATGCGGATGGGAACTCCATCCGATTCCTTCAAACACCGGCTACCGTATGGGGCGCCCAATCAGTTTTAGTGGATGAGCTCAGCCGGTGCAAACCAGAAAGCCAAAACAAATTTTTCTCAATCGTACACGAGCGGAAAATTCAGGGCATCGCTCTTGAAAAGCTGACCTATCGCTGGGCGGCCATGAATCCATTCCAAATGAATGGCGACGACGACCATTACGAAGGCAGCCAGGCATTGGATCAGGCATTAGCCGACCGATTCGCATTCATCATAGAGGTGCCCGATTGGCCCGACTTGAAAAAAGATGAACAGTTAGGCGTGATTGATCCCGCTGGGGAGAACGCCCTTTCGAATGACAATGGGGGCCTGTATGATTTTGTATACAAATTGAAACCCGTATTCGAAGAGGCCATACAAAACCCAGATAAGCGAACGGTCAACTACGTTCGTTTGGTCACATCGTTTTTGCATGAAGCCGGTATGCGGATTTCTCCGCGCCGAGCTCGAT
The DNA here is from genome assembly GCA_023262505.1 of Bacteroidia bacterium. GTDB lineage: Bacteria > Bacteroidota > Bacteroidia > AKYH767-A > OLB10 > JALRAP01. Next base: position 61,986 of record JALRAP010000003.1, on the reverse strand, counting down.
TGCTTGCACGCAACATCACCGCGGTTGCTTGTGTGGTCCAAGAATTGAAAGGTGAGCTGGACGAAAAACAATTGATGAGCTTGTTCAAACTCACCTTGACCTGGAGCGTTCCGCATCGGGCATATCGGGAACAAGTGGCACAGCACCAAATAGACACCGCACACGCGGAGGCGGCTCGCTTGGTTTTGGCTGGTGATGAAGCACAATCCTGGGTAGCTGAGTTTTTAAAAACAGAGCAGGTGGCAACTTGCATCGACATGCTGTTCGAAGCCCAAATCGACAAAGACACCAAGAGCATCGCCGTAATCCAAAAAATGATGAGGATGGATCACGAGAGCAGAGCCATTTTCTGTTTTTCCGCTTACCCTGCACTAAGTTCCCAGTCGATGCTGACTGAGGATGCGTTGAGCGACATGTTGAAGATCACATCCGAAATCATGGAGGTGAATGGCGAATTGAAATGGAAGGAAATGGTGAACCAGGAAATCAAAAGCGACAAACATCCCATTTGGGCTGAATGCCAAAAACTGATCAACTCCTTCCCGAAGAAAAACACGCTTCGCAAGAAACGGGCCAAGCAGCTGATCCTTTACCTACTGTTGAAATTCGAAACCATCAGCGATGCGGCGACTTTGGAGGAGGAATTGAACATATGCTTTGACAAGGTAACCCGCTTCCTAAAAGAAGCAAAATCCTGAAATCAGCATGGGACCAAGATCTGTTGTAAAAACTGAAAAGGTGTATGAATCCATTTTCGAGGGCGAAAGCCAAGGGGTGCTTTGTGAAATCGTTTCATTGAAACCACCGAAAAAAACAGCGGATTTGGAAAAGTGGATGGAGAAACTGCTGCATGCCTGTGGATACAAGGATTGGGAGGAGGCCGGAAAAGCGTTGAATCTGCCTGCAAAAACCATGTTGTTGTTCCCAACCTTGCAGGATTTCGAATCTCCGATAGACAAGAAATCCATGCTCAGGGCAGCCATGATATTGAGCAAATCCAACACGAATCGCTATTGGCCAAACAGCCCGATGATCTGCACCCAGAATCGTTTGAATCGCAGCGTGAGATTGATCGAATTAAATACCCGTGAATACTATGGAATGGACGAAGAATAAAATAACCCAGGTCATGCTGGATCTGGCAGATGAAAACCTGTTTGCAACAAGGGCGCTTTACAGGATTGCGGAGGTACAATTAACAGTTGACGTGAGAACGTTGGCGGTCAGCCTGAAGAGCAATCCTACATTATACATCAATCCGCATTTTGTGAACAATTGCTGCCGAAATGAAGACGACTTGAAGGCCGTACTACTGCACGAGTTCCTACACGTGCTTTTGGAACACACCAACAAATTCAAAAAAATGACTTTTCTTTTGAATTTGGCCTTGGATACAGTCATCAACAGCATCATACATCGGGTACATGGCCCAAGATTTTCAAATTTCTTCAAAAACATATATGCGCCTGTGGGCCTGCAACAACTATTACGCCCATTCGATCATTGTGAATCCAGATCAAGTTTTCGGGATCATCGAATTGTGGATTTACACGAAAAAGTCTACAATGGGGAAATATCTGCCGAGGATGTTCATGAGTTGGCCCAGTCTCTTGTCAATACAAAGTTGGAGTTATATCATATTTTTTTCATTGGAGATCATCGTGGCCAGTTCGAGGAGATTTCAGACGAAAACCGCAGGCTGTTGAGCGATATTTTCAAAAACCTCAATACGGGTGCATTTTTCGGAAAGGCAAAAACATCCGGCAACAAGAACGAGCTGAACATCATCGGTAAAAAAATGGAAAAGGCAAAGCTCCATGCATGGAAAAGGGCTACACTGCCATTGCTTTTGAGATGCTTGCAACCTGACCCGAAGGCCAAAAAAGACAAGGGTTCGCAGGCCCTGATGCCATTCATTTCAAATCAAGATCGCAGAGCCTTTGCGCTGCTATACGCATCCAGTCTACTGCCGATGTCCAGGATGGAAGTGGCCAACGGTTTGCCTGGCGAGCTTATGAACATTTACATAGATGTGAGCGCGTCCATGGACAAGGTGTTACCCCATCTGATGCCATTGATACAGAAATTCAACCAACAAATACGGCTACCGATTTGGACATTCTCTACCGAGGTAGTACCTGCCAAATTCAAAAACGGAGTTTTGAACTGTGAAACCACCAATGGGACGGTATTGGAATCCGTTTTCGAACATATGGAAAAGAAAAAATTCAAAAAAGCATTGATCGTAACGGATGGCTATGTGGAAAACATCGGCATCGGAGAATTGCATGGTGTAGAAAAGCGGAATATCTCCGCCATCATAACCCCAGACGGAAAAGCCGATATGTTCAACTCCATCGGAATTGCCGCATACCACCTAAAACCAATTGATAAATGAAACATTTTGCCGAGGCTGTCTTGAACGGCCACCCCGACAAGTTTTGCGATTTGCTGGCCGACCGCATCATCCGTGAACTTTACAGGAAAGAAACCGGAGCATATGCCCAGATCGAAGTTTCCGTTTGGTCGAACAAGATTTTCCTGACCGGAGCATGGGTCACAAAGAACCCAGTAACCATACCAATCCGTGAATTGGTGGTGGAGTTGGGAGAAGAGATCGGTTACACCAACAGGAATTGTGTGAAAGCTACGGATTATGTCATCATCGATGAAATCTGCAAGGTCGTTGGAAATCCACGCAAGTGGACCGGTTTCTCAGGCGACCAAAATATAGTTACTGGATATGCGGGATATGATGCCAAAACCCGTTTTCTTCCTCCCGAACAATTCCTGGTATGGCATCTACGCGATTCGCTTATGGATTCCATCGAAAGAGGCTTGCTGCAAGACCAAGGTCCAGATGGGAAAGTGCTGATTACAATGTTTGAGGAACACGATGGATGGAAGCCCCAAACCATACTGGTTACACTCCAGCAGCAGGAATCTTTGTCGTTTTATGAACTCACAGAACGTGTCGAACAGGTGCTTCATCAAGCATGGAAAAAACTACGCCAACACGACCACCGTTGGATTGGCCGGTGGGATGAGATTCAACTAATCGTAAATCCGAATGGTCCGTTGGTGAATGGCGGTAGTGCCGCAGACAATGGACAGACCGGCCGCAAACTGGTAATGGATTATTACGGTCCACGGATTGCCATTGGAGGAGGAGCCATTTATGGCAAAGACCTGTACCACATCGACCGACTTGGTGCTTTCCAAGCCAGGCGCTTTGCATTGGAACTGGTACGGAATGGAGCCCAAGAGGCGCTGGTGCGGATATGCTTTGCACCAGGCATGGCAGCGCCATTAATGATCGACTTGAAAACAGACCGTAGACCTACGCTTGATGCGCATGATTATTTCCACTTCGACAATATGCGCGAAAGGGTAAACGAGTCGGATCTCGAATATCAACTATCCGGATTAGGAACCTTCTACAATGACACATTATCCTGGTGCAGTCCAGTAAAGACCTTGGCCAGCAAACAGATTATGAACCTTTAAAACAAAAATCAAAATGGAAAAAAATGAATTCAATCAAGAAGAACTCCGCAAGCTCGGAGCATTGATCAAATCCCGCTTGGGCGCCATGCGTCCATGGGAAAAGATGTTCGGCACTTTGTGCTACAACATCTGGAACCATCCGTCGAACAAGTACCTCAAGACCCAAAAACAGGAAGATTTGAAATGGTCTATTGGATACACATTAGGTGTATTCACATTATGGGAAGAGTTGAAAATTTCCAAAGTATATGATCTGAATAAAATTGCGTTGGAAGCCCCTGAGCAAGTCATAGATGCCTTGGATTCTTTTATCCATGTTGAAGGTCATTGGTACCAAAATTTCGACGAACATAGTTCTTTGACGTCATTCGCTACCGCGTACGAGAAGGAATACCGAAATATTGCGATAAAGGAAGAGTCCTCGCCTAAGGCATATTTCCAAAAAGGAATTGAATTCCTATTGTTTGTAACACTTAGGGCTAAACGTTTCCGTCCAGAACTTTTCGAAAAAATAAAAGCTCAAGCCATACACGACCCCGATATCAAAAGCATCTGCTTGGATTTGGATGCGGCGTTTTGAACCAAGTCCAAACCTGCAGGTTTGAGGAGTAGTTATTTTCTGTTTGAAAACTATGCTGAAAATGCAGCCGTTTTCAAAAACTACTCCTCCTTTTTAATCGTGACACCGGAGGTATCCACACGTATTTCCATAATGGTGGATGACTTCTTGCCATGCTTTGCGGATGGATGTGATGGCTCACATTCGGCGCATTGCAGTCCATCAGGTCCGTTCGTCCAAACCCCAACTAAGTTATAAGACTCCATGTCCCCGTTGTATCCTTCCACTCTGCGCAAGTATTTGGCTGCGGATTCTGTGACAAGAATGGATTTCCCCTTAGGCACTTTCACACCAATACGCATCTTTTGAAATCTGAATTTTGCTTGATCCTGCAAATCAAAATTCGGTTCCAACATCAGGGTATCGCCTGTTTGGGTCATCTTGTAAATCACCTTGGAGCTATTGTCCTTGGCTTCTTCCATGTTTTTACCTCGGGATGTGCGGGTCTCTTCCAGTTGGAAAGAATCTGTTGAGGCCGACAACAATTCCCATTTGACACTTCCGGCATCTATTGAGTCGGAGAAAAACGGGGTATGTATTTGAATTTCCTCACCCTCCCAAAAATCCTCATCCGGATTCCCATTCGCCATGGAAACAACCAATGTGTCGGATTTTGGCTGTGCAATTGGAATGGGGTTGGTGACGGATGATTTCGATTTGAAATCACTGGCAGTTTGGATGGATGCGATGATTAAACAAATCAATCCTACTAGGAAAAGAACCGAAAGCAACCAAGGCATCGGCTTGAATGATTTTTTGATGCCAAAGATGTACTTGGTGGTGATGTATGTCAGTGCAAATGCTGGAACACCAATGAGCAAACAGATCCCGATCACGAACAAATTGGCATTGTTGCCTTCGAAAAACTCCATTCCGTTGATGTCCATTACTGTTACGTTCTCCGAGCCGAACAATTTGGCGATGACGGCCGCCGTAACACCCACCAGCAAAACCACGGATACAAACCATACTATGATCGCGAAGAATTTGGCTACGATCTTGAAGAAGCGCGTCAGCAAAACTCCCAGCATATCGAAAAAGCCATTGACACGACCTTTCCAGTTGCTGTTTTTTATTTCCGACTCCATCTTGCTATATCCCGCCTCTGCGCTTCTACCAATTTCTCCGAATTCCTCCTCCATGTTCTTGCGGATCTCCTTCAGATTTACCGGACGGCCGCGCATCTCCAATTTCTCTGCAGTGGTTTTGGCTTTGGGGATGATTAACAACAGTATGATATATAACAGCAATCCGGAGCCCCAGAAAACAAACGCAATGGCAAAGGCTGCCCTGAAAAGCAAAGGATTGATGCCGAAGTAATGTCCTAGTCCGGAGCATACACCTCCTATGATGCGCTCGTCGCCATCGCGATAAAGCATCTTATATGGCCTCGAGAAGGTAGTTGATTCCGTATTTTCTTTTTGCTCCGATGATTGTTGAAACGGATCAGTAATCTCTTCGGGACGACCCATGGTGTTGATGGCTGATTTCACATCGTCAGCAACCACCACTTCTTTCTTAGAAGTTTGCAAGGCATCCTTGAATATCTCGGCGATGCGCGCTTCAATGTCGGACATGATTTCCTGGCGACCTTCATTGATTGGGATGCCGTTGGAAATGGTTTCAAGATATTGTCGAAGTTCGGCATAGGCCTGTTCTTCGATATGAAAAACGAAACCGCCGATGTTAACTGAAATGGTCTTGTTCATGTATTGCTGTTTTAAGAATGTTTGATGGTGTTGTTTACCGATGACACCAGTTCCTGCCAAGTTGATTCGAGTTCCTTCAAAAAAGCCTGACCTTGGTCGGTGATGGTGAAATATTTCCGGGGCGGCCCTGCGTTCGACTCTACCCAAGTGTATGTGATGAGGCCGGCGTTTTTCAAGCGGGTGAGTAACGGATACAATGTTCCCTCCACCACCATCATTTGGGAGTTGCGCAGCTGGGCGATGATGTCGGACGGGTATATCTGTCCCTTGGCTATGATGCTGAGGGTACAGAACTCCAGGACCCCCTTCCGCATCTGGGCTTTTGTGTTTTCGAGGTTTACCATGTCGTGCTATAAGATGACGCAAAGATATATCCTTTGCCTTGTACTATGCAATACATAGTACTATAATAATTTATATTAAATTGTTTTTCAGTGATTTAATTTAATGACAGCGACAAATTTATTTGAAAAATGACCGCTTTGACTTTCTGCCTTTGGCTTCTTGTCACTTTTTGCTTGCCCAAAAAGTAACCAAAAAAGGCACCACGAACGCCAACCGTTTGATTGGTCTTGTCGCACACAGCTACACCCCCGGGCCGACCAATCTTACGGTTCGCACCGTTCGTGGACAAGCCACCCGCCGGCACATTTAGGTGAAAAGTTATATGTACCAAATTTCGCATACCGCCGCCGCTATCTGCCAATGCTACTAGTTCTGCTACTGCCACACGCCACTGCCACTGGTACTGCCTACTGCAACTGCCTCCCGCCGCTGCCTACTGCCACTGGTACCGCCACTGCCTCCTGCCGCTGCCTACTGCAACTGATACTACAAATAGTACCGGTACTTCTGTTAATAAACCACCCCAACATCCTTGTCTAGCGGCCATTCAAAACCTACCTTTACCTGAACCAAACATATGGAAATGAAAAAATCCTTGCTCGCAATCCTGCTTCTGATTATTGCGCTTCCAAGCTGGGCTCAATTGGAGTACAAAGACGTAGCACCAATTTTCTTTAACAGATGTGCTTCTTGCCACCACGATGGCGGACCTGGTCATCACCCTTTCACCAACTACACCCAAACCGCCGCCTATGCAAGTTTGATTCAAAACGCGCTGCAAACCGGCACCATGCCTCCTTGGCCACCTGATACTTCTTACTCGAGGTTCTTTGCCGAGCGCATCATCACCGACTCCGAAAAAAACGCCATCATCAGTTGGATCAATTCAAACACGCCTCCTGGTGACACCACACTTGCTCCCCCTCCACCCGTGTTTGGAAACTACCAATTACAAGGTGTCCCCAGCATGGAATTGCAAATTCCAACTTTCACCAGTAATGCAAGCACCAACGACAGTTATGTGTGTTTTTCACTTCCTACCAATCTTACACAAGACCGGTATTTGAGGGCATTTGAAATCGTACCAGGAAATCCCGCCATCGTACACCACGTCATCATCAATGTAGACACCACTGGCAATACAACCAATAATCTTTCTGGAAACTGTTTCAATCCTCCCGGTGATTTCAGCATTGGTGGATATGCGCCAGGCGCTCCTCCCACCGTTGCTCCTGGACAAGCCCCGCTGAAGCTGGGTATGCGTATCAAGGCAGGATCGAAAATCGTCTTACAAATCCATTATCCCGCAGGAAGCGCAGGGCAGCAGGATAGCACTAAAATCCGCATGTACTTCTATCCTGTTGGAACCACAGGCATCAGACCCATACAGGCTGTAACCCCTCTGCAAAATTGGAACTTAGCCATTCCGGCGAATACCGTCACACCATTCACGGCCACCTTCCAAGCCCTTCCCGTACCAATCTCGGTCATGGGCGCCTTCCCCCATTCACACAAGTTATGCAAAAGCATCATCAATTACGCTTGGCAAGGAACGGATACGGTCAAGCTCATCAAAATCAACAATTGGGATTTTGAATGGCAGGGATATTACTTCTATAGAAGATTGGTGAAAGTGCCTGCAGGTTATCAATTATTCTCTAGACATGTTTATGATAACACCTTGTTGAATCCAAACAATCCAAACAACCCGCCTCAATTGGTTACCGCCGGATTAAACACCACGGATGAGATGCTGTTTGATGGATTTCTGTTTACGACCTATCAGGCAGGCGACGAGCTGATCGACATTGGAGCATTGCTAGCGGGCGACTCGTTATTGGCGACCAGTACCGGCTTGCCACCGATCTCCACGGAAAGTCCACAACATTCGTATGCTTATCCCAACCCATCAAGCGACGTATTCAATATCCGTCTTATGGGTGAGTCTTGGGGCGGATCCACATTGGAAATCAGCGATTTGTCGGGACGAAAGTCGGAAGAGATACTTGTTCCCGAACCCATCGAAGGCAGCAGCTATGTGACTTGGCGAGTGCCTGACAATTCCAATTCGTCCGGCATGTATTTTTACAAGGCAGTTTCGAGGTACAACCAATTGGCCACGGGCAAATTGAGTGTTGTAAAAAGCCGTTAATAACTAGTGATGGGCCGATGGGCAAACTGACGAAATAGCCTCGTGAATTGGCTAAATTTGTCAGCTAATGCCTACATGGATTAATTCCATAATGTCTGCTCCTACCCACATCATCCCTCAAGCGTACAAAATCGGGAAATCAACCCGCATTACACAGAATGGCCATAGGCCATGTGTGGTTTGGTTCACGGGGCTTTCTGGTTCTGGCAAGAGCACCTTGGCCAATGCCGTAGAACAGTTGTTGATGGAAAGAGGCATCCACACCTATGTGTTGGATGGGGACAACATCCGACAAGGACTGAACAGCAACTTGGATTTTTCTCCCGAGGGTCGCAATGAAAACATCCGACGAATCGGAGAAGTATCCAAGCTCTTTGTGGATGCGGGGGTTGTTGTGTTGACTGCCTTCATCTCGCCGTTCAAATCAGACCGGGCATTCGTACGTTCGTTGGTGGAGGCGAACGAATTCGTGGAGGTGTTTGTGGATTGTCCTGTGGACGTCTGCGAGCAACGGGACGTGAAAGGACTTTACAAAAAAGCCCGTGCCGGCGAAATTCCCGACTTCACAGGCATCAGTTCGCCATTTGAAAACCCAGAGAATCCTGAAATCACCATCCGCACTGCGGAAATAAGCATAGAACATGCGTCATCGCATATAGCCCAACATGTATTAAAGCTGATCATACCCGCTTGATGATTCAATACAACCTTAATCACTTACGCATCCTCGAGTCAGAGGCCATTTATGTGATCCGCGAAACGGCGGCACAGTTCGAAAGACCAGCCTTGCTTTTTTCAGGAGGCAAAGATTCCATTGTAATGGTACATCTGGCGCGTAAGGCGTTTTATCCTGCACGTATTCCGTTTCCATTGGTACATATCGACACCGGACACAACTTCCCCGAAACGATTGTGTTTCGCGACTGGCTAGTGGAGGATGCGGGCGCCCAACTAATAGTCGGATCCGTACAAGAAAGTATCGATGCTGGTCGGGTTACAGAGGAGAAGGGCATCAACGCCAGCCGCAACATGTTGCAAACCGTGACACTGCTCGATACCATCGAACAATACAAGTTTGATGCTTGCTTGGGTGGAGCACGCCGCGATGAAGAGAAAGCACGCGCCAAAGAACGCTTCTTTTCACATCGCGACGATTTCGGCCAATGGGATCCGAAAAACCAGCGTCCGGAACTATGGAACCTGTTGAACGGCAAGAAACGCGTGGGAGAACATTTCCGTGTGTTTCCACTCAGCAACTGGACCGAGATGGATGTATGGATGTACATTGCACAAGAGAATTTGCGCATACCTTCCATTTATTTCTCGCACGACCGCGAATGCGTGGTGCGCGATGGCGTGATCCTCGCAACCTCCGATTTCATTCCGCTTAAGCCGACTGAAAAACCGGAGATGATGCATGTGCGTTACCGCACCGTTGGAGACATGACCTGCACCGGCGCTGTAATGTCGAATGCCAACACCTTGGCAGAAATCATCAGCGAAGTAGCATCATCACGTGTCACCGAAAGAGGTACCCGTTCCGACGATAAGCGGTCCGAAACAGCGATGGAAGACCGTAAGAAGCAAGGATATTTCTGATCAACAAAACACAAGCCGTGTCGAAAAAAGGAAACAGTTACTTGAATATGGAGATGCTGCGGTTCACAACTGCCGGCAGTGTTGACGATGGGAAAAGCACACTCATAGGAAGGCTGCTGTACGACAGCAAATCGATTTTCGCCGACCAACTTGAAGCCGTAGAGCGTACCAGCAAGATGAAAGGTTTCGAACACGTGGACCTCGCCTTGTTGACCGACGGTTTGCGTGCAGAGCGCGAACAAGGCATCACCATCGATGTGGCCTACCGCTACTTCGCAACACCCAAGCGCAAGTTCATCATTGCCGACACACCCGGCCACATCCAATACACCCGCAACATGGTTACGGGGGCTTCCACTGCCAACCTCGCACTTATATTGGTGGATGCTCGCAAAGGCATCGTGGAACAAACCAACCGGCATTCATTCATCGCATCGCTGCTTCAAATCCCACACATCATCGTTTGCATCAACAAAATGGACCTGGTGGATTACAGCCAGGAGGTTTTTGAAAACATCGTTGAGGAATACCGCAAGCTTTCGCTGAAGCTGGATGTGAAAGACGTGCAATTCATTCCCATAAGCGCGTTGAATGGCGACAATGTGGTTGAAAAATCAAACAACATGAAGTGGTACAAAGGTGCCACCTTGATGTACCTTTTGGAAACCATTCATATCAGTAGCGACGAAAATCACATTGACTGCCGCTTTCCTGTACAATATGTGATCCGTCCGCAATCACAAGAGCACCACGACTTCCGCGGATATGCGGGGCGCATCGCCGGAGGCGTCTTCAGGCCGGGAGACACGGTGAAGGTGCTGCCATCCGGGTTCACTGCAAAAATCAAAGAAATCCATTCATTGAAGGATTTGTCGCTTAATGAAACCGTAAAGGAGGCATTCGCGCCGATGTCGGTTACCATGACCCTGGATGCCGATGTAGATGTGTCACGCGGTGATATGCTCGTACGCGAAAACAATATGCCGGAGTCGGAGCAGGATTTGGATATCATGGTTTGTTGGATGAGTGAAAAGGCCTTGAGTATCGGAGGCAAGTACGCACTCAAGCATACCACACGTGATGTGCGCTGCGTGGTGAAAGACATCCGATACAAGATCGACATCGACACGCTGCACCGTCACGAGTCTGACAAAACCATCGGCATGAATGACATTGGCCGCATCCATATCCGAACCACCGCACCACTGTTCTTCGACAGCTATCGCAAAAACCGCATCACGGGCAGCGTGATACTGATTGACGAGGGCACGAATGAAACGGTTGGCGCAGGCATGATTGTTTGATATAAAAACCCCTTATGGCACACCCGAAAACCGTGGATAACCTGAATGAAGTGCAGCTGATGAAAACAGCTATTGCCGCAGCCTATGAAGCTGGCAAGGCGATTATGGAAGTGTACGAAAGCGGCGATTTCGACTCGGTACTAAAAAGCGATTTGTCGCCGCTTACCAAGGCCGACAAGGTCTCACACGACATCATCTCAACCATGCTTGCGCTTACGCGGATTCCAATGCTCAGTGAAGAAGACAGCGAGATGGTTTATGAGAAACGCAGAAATTGGAACAGGTTCTGGTTGGTGGATCCGTTGGATGGCACCAAGGAGTTTTTGAACCGCAACGGTGAGTTCACCGTCAATATCGCATTGATAGAAGGAAACAGACCTTCGATGGGCGTAATTTTGGTTCCTGGTACGAACACCCTCTATTTCGGCGGGCAACAGCTGGGAAGCCATCGCATCGGAGATTTGAGTTTGATTCAAAATGCGATGCACGATTTCGATTCGTTGTTGTCATCGGCAAAAGCGCTCCCATATCATACCAGCCGCAGTACGGTTACTGCCGTAGCGAGCCGCTCTCATCTGAATTCAGATACTTCGTCTTTCTTAGACTCACTCAAAGAAATACATGGGGAAATCGATGTCATTTCCAAGGGCAGTTCATTGAAACTATGTCTGGTGGCAGAGGGTGCAGCGGATGTTTATCCACGGATGGCGCCTACGATGGAGTGGGATATTGCTGCAGGAGATGCCATCGCCTCAGCGGCAGGTTGCAGCGTGATCGAACATGCCACTGGCCAACCATTGCAATACAACAAAGAACAACTGCTAAACCCGCATTTCGTTGTATACGGAAAAGGGTTCTATGAAGGATGATCCAATCCATAAGGAAAAAGTTATCGGGCGATAATCCATCTGCAGAAACAGTCCGTGGCAGCGCCTCCAATTTCATTCTACGTGTTCTCGGATTGATTGCAGGCTATGCCTTCACTCTGTTGGTAAGCCGGCTTTTCGGCGCAAGTGTTTTGGGGGCCCACACGCTTTCTACAACCGTGTTGATGCTTTTCACTGTGTTGGGCAGGTTGGGCATGGATACCCATATCGTGAAAACCTTTTCAGCCGACCGCATGAATGGACGATGGGATCGCATTCATGAAGTTTACAGCAAAACCCTCCGAATCTCCATCTGGGTAGGACTTGCTTTAACGGCTATACTGTATTTTTCATCGGGGTTGATTGCCACTGTGGTTTTCAAGAAACCTCATGTTGAACCCTATCTGCAGCTGATTTCATTCGCTGTTTTGCCAATGGTGTTGCGCTTCATCAATTCCGAATGCTATAGGGGTTTCGGAATGAACAAAGAATACGCATACAGTCAAAATGTGGGATACTTCATTTATGCCACGGTCATACTAGGTGCGCTTTCACTTGTTTCCGAAAATGAACTTTTACCCAATATTGCTTTCGTAGTTAGTTTAGCTGTTCTTGCAATTAGCAGTACGTGGATGGTAATGCGAAAAATCAAGAACAATTCAGATTCGCCATCGAGCGAAATCGGCTATGCTGAATGGATTCGAACCTCATCGCCTATGATGATGGCAGGGTCGCTTCTGCTTATTTCAGGATGGATCAACACGCTCATATTGGGCGCATACCGAGGCGAGGAGGAGTTAGGTGTTTTTGCTGTGATTTTGAAAATAACCAACTTCGGCAACTTCATTATCTTATCTGTTAATGGATTCACCACTCCGCGCTTCGCTCAGCTACACCATGCCAATGATTTGGATGGATTGAAAAAACATGTGAGGCTCGCTTCGAAAATAATTTTCTGGGCATCTCTGCCCGTGTTCGCCTTCATGTTCATCTGCAATGATTGGTTGCTGCTGCTGTTTGGTCCTGCTTTTCTAATGGGCTCTCAGGCTATGATGGTTTCTACAGTTGGCAGGTTGATTGGTGCGCTGACCGGTCCGACCGGTAACCTACTCAACATGACCGGCCATCAGAACGCTTTCCGCAACATCATGATTGTTACAACCGCCATCAATATCGTTTTATGCTTCATATTGATTCCACAATACGGCATCATGGGCTCGGCCTTGGCGTCTTCGCTCTTCATCGTTACCTACAACATTGCGTGCGTTATATATATTCGCATTAAACTTGGTCTAAATTCATTTTATCTGCCCTTTATTTCCTGAATGGACCGTAACCACTACCTGATTATCGGCGGCAGCACCAAATGCGGCACCACTTCGCTATTCAATTATTTTGAATTCCATCCTGAAGTCTGCGCATGTTCTATGAAAGAGTCGAGGTATTTCCTGGAAGCCGGTTACAAGTTGGTTGCCCAAAAACGCGACCATTCAGCCATCCACGAATTCAATGAGCTGTTCCCAAACAGCACACCTGGTAAAACACATTTGGAAGCGACCCCGGATTACCTGTACTCGCATCATGCATTGAAAAGGATTGCCGAAGAACTGCCAAACGCAAAAATGGTGTTCATACTACGCCGGCCACAAGGCAGATTGGAATCGTGGTACAAATATGCGCGGCAACTTGGCTTGATTGACGAGCATATGTCGTTGGAAGGCTTTGTGACGATTCAGCAGAACCAGTCGGATCCGCCCCAACATCTTCGTTCACTTGAGCAAGGCCGTTACTCCACCTATCTTGAAGACGCCTATAAGTTGCTGGGGAAAGACCGTATACTGGTTTGTTTTTATGAAGACCTTGTGCGCGATCCGGAAGGCCTTTGCAAGCTAGTTGCACAATTCGCCCGACTGGATCCTCAATATTTTTCAGGCTATGAATTCAAGGTGTTCAACAAATCTTCCGAATCAAAGGCTTCCTTTCCCGCACGCGTTTTCCGAAAATTCAAAAGATTCATCAAGCCCCTGAAACAGCGCCTTCCGAAAGGAATACGCAAAAAACTTAAATTAGCATCGCACGAGCTCGAAAGCATGCTTGCCGGGTCCAATACAGTCGGCAAAAAACAAAATGAAGTGAATAATCAAACACTTTCTTTCATTAATGATTATTACGCAGCGGAAGCCGGTAAAATAAAATCGCTAACAGGGCTTACGCCACCTTGGACATAAAACAATGAAGTTCCGTCTGACCTGGGCCATATACTTCCTTTTCCTGTTCGTTCCTTTCGAGGTAATCGTATTGAAATACCTGCCTGTTTCTGACCGGATATATGGACTGATGCTTTTCGGCGTTGAGGTCTTCATATACCTGCTGGCGGGTTTGGTATTGTTCCGTTTCCTGGCATCTCGCAAGCTTCCTTCAGGCACGCCGCTCGACAAACCCCTGTGGATATTCATCGCCTACTCGTTGGTGATTACCGTTATTAACCAGGCACCGATGTTGCAATCGTTCATCGGACTCAGGGTGCTGCTTAGATACGTGCCCTTATTTTATGTACTATGTTTCATCCAAACTAGTGAGCATTTTCCTAGGACTATATTTCGTGGATTGCTCGCCATCATAGGTATTCAAACACTGATAACCGGTTGGCAGCACTATGTTGGACTGAATCAAATTTGGTTCCCGCGTGCCTCCGAATTGGAAATCGGTGGCAAGCAGTTTTCCTTCAAGTTATTGAATACATCCTTCGGTGGCGGACGCGAAATGGGAGTTGGAATCGGCACATTCGGCGATTCGGTTTTTCTAGCTTTGTTTTTGGTTATAGCCTTTGCTGTTTTGATTGCCGCCTTGCAAAAAGGCAATTTGGAAAGCAAGCAACAGCGTTGGATGGTTTTTGCATTAACAGGGCTTTCTCTCGCATCACTATTCTTCACTTATTCCAGAGGATCCGTATTATTGGCTTTGGCTGCCATACCACTCATCATGTTTTTTTCGGGCGGACGAAAAAAATTGTTGATATACCTTACAGTAGGGGTAATCGCTCTATCGCCGATAATTCTGTTTGGTGTCGTTGGCGATTCGAACAAGAGCCCTGGCTACATCAACCCCAAGATCAAATATACCGACCCCATCTCCAATATTTTCGCGGTTTTCACCAGCAGCTATGTGGAGAACACCATGCAATTCTCTAGAGGCGCCATCCTTACAGAGATTGGTGGAGAACTGGTATCATCGTTCAAGCTTTTAGGATACAGTCCGGCACAGGAGTTTGCTTTGGAAAAGGCTGCAACAAAACTTTTCGGATCGAACATGCCCATCAACAACCTGCCCATCATCAATGATGTGTATTGGGTTGCGTTCATCATTTATTATGGTATCATCGGATTGGCCATCTTTTGGTTCATCTTGTTCAAACTGTTCAAAGGCTCCTTGTTTGTTTACCGCAACACACCCGACCCCTATCTAAGGATATTCGCGTTGGCCTTTGTAGCCATTGTCATACTCGCCATACCCTACTCGTTCATCCTTCGGACATTTGTTTTCAGAGCCTGGGGTTTCTACTTTTGGCTGATTGCGGGTTTGGTATTTGCCGAATGGCGCAGACTGAAAGCATTGGAAAAACAAGGACTACCCCTCACAAGTGAAAATACTACTGGTTCATAAGTTCTGGAAGAAAGTCGGCGGGGCTGAAGTGTATTTTCAGGACACCGCCCGGATCCTACGCGACCAAGGTCACGAGGTGCATATATACACTACGGCTTTTGAAGCCGAAGGCGCGATGGATGTTTTCCAAGCCGATGAAAAGACCCATTTCGGAAAATCATTCGACTACCTGCAAGGCGGTTTATTAAAACGCATCGGAAACATTCCGAAAATCATTTATTCAAAGGAAAACAAAGAGGAGTTCCGGCAACTGCTTCGCAAGGTAAAGCCTGATGTGGTTCACGTATTCGCCATATATGTGACAATCACACCCAGCATATTGGATACTTGTCGTGAGGAAGGCATTCCTGTGGTGATGTCTTGCAATGATTACAAACATATTTGTCCAAATTATCGGCTATTCCACCATGGCAAGATTTGTGAGGATTGTAAAGGCGGTAAGTTCTACAATGCCATTTTGAACAACTGTTGCAAACATTCATTAGCCGTTAGTGCTATTAGCGCCGTGGAGGCCTATGTTCATGATCGCAAGAACATTTGGAAAGGCAACGTACACACGTTTTTGTTCGAGAGCAATTTCATGTTGAAAAAAACGGAAGAGTTCTGGGGATCAGGCAAAGCCCGCTTGAAATTCCTTGGTAAGCCTTTCAATGCTTCAAGATGGAGTGCTTCGTATCTCGATGAAGGATACCTATTGTATCTCGGAAGGCTATCGGATGAAAAGGGTGTCGATATTTTGCTGCATGCGATGAAGCAAGTTCCAGAGGCCAGATTGGTTATTGCTGGTGATGGTGGTTTCCGTCCCTCATTGGAGTCGCTGGCTGCTGCGGAGCAAATCAAAAATGTGGAGTTCGTAGGTTCGAAATCCGGAGCAGAGCTTGAAAAGCTGTTCAGTGGATGTAGATTTGTGGTGGTGCCTAGCATATGGCATGAGAACTTCCCATACGTGATGATGGAAGCTTTTGCACGCGGCAAAGCCGTGGTGGGTTCCGACAAGGGAGGAATTCCCGAGTATATTGATGAAGGAGTCACTGGCCATGTTTATCCATCAAACGACCCTGAAAAACTCGCCTCATGCATCCGCAACCTCTGGTTAAACCCCACCCAAGCCATGCAAATGGGGCGAAATGCCAAGGAGTATGCGGATAAACTATTTACGGATAGCGCTTTCTACAACAGGTTGTTGGCAATTTACAAGGATGCCATGGGTGTCCAATCTTGACAATCCGTATTTTTATCCGTAAATTATGCCGAAAGGCTGCTAATTTTCAGATATGATTGCACAGCTCAACCGTGAATACGCCAAATCCTTCCCCAAGAAAATACTATCCAGGCTATATTCTTATTTTTTCATCGAAGGACGACCTGCCACTACCAAAGGTCGCTGGTTCAATCCTGTTACATTCGCCTTTCTACGAACTGCATCTAAGTCCAAAACCATAGCCGAATCGGAATCACCACTGTTTATCACAGGCACCGGAAGAAGTGGCTCTACCATTTTAGGAATGGTATTGTCTGCGCATAAAGATGTGTTGTTCTTGAATGAAGCCAAAGCCATGTGGTATTTGGCCAATCCTGCAGATGACATCATCGGTAGTTATGCAAGTAAAGAAGGTCGATACATTATGTACGGGAAGGACCTGGTTAACGGTTGCGCAAAAGATGTTAAGGGGGTTTATTCTCGATCACTCAAATTCACGGGCACACGTAAAATAGTTGACAAATATCCTGAGATGTTGTTTCGCACAGATTACTTGTGCGAGATGTTTGCAAAACCCCGGTTCATTTTCCTAAGTCGTAATGCAGCTGACACCATCGCATCCACAACCAACTGGACAGTTAAGCATCGTATCGAGGCATCTAAGGAGGATTGGTGGGGAGTTGAAGGCAGGAAATGGAAACTGCTCGTGGAACAGGTGGTGCCTCAAGATGAGGACTTATCCAATCATGTGGAAACAGTACGTGGACTCACATCCGAGAGCGATAAGGCAGCTGTTGAATGGATTGTTTCCATGAACCACGGGCTGAAACAAATATTGAAATACCCGGACTGCGTACTCCGTATTCGTTACGAGGATCTCTGTGAAAACAGCAATCGCGAACTGCAGCGTATTTGTGATTTCGCAGGCCTACCTACAGATGAGAAGATGTTGGCATATGGCCGTCAAACCATCAAAAAGCAGAACATACACCACCACCCCAAGGTTCATCCGGTTTTAGCGGAAGCCATCAAAAAGGTTTCTCACCGCCTTGGCTACGGTTCAACACCCGAGCTTATCAGTGTGATGGAGTAGGGTGGCAAGTCACTCGCTGTCGCAGATTTGGTTTTACTTTTTTCAACATCGGCAGATGAAGCCACTTGGGTGGCCGGCTTGGAAATCATCTGACTCCAACTTCCTCCCATTGGTAAAACAGCGGATACGTCCATTCGGACGGACTTGTTAGATAGGTTAACTACCAACAACCTCTCGCCTTTGGAGCCTTTACAGGAAACGCCGATCAAAGCTGGATATGCATGCCCTCTTGCACCCTTTATGGATTCTACTCCATCAAAATGAAGCTGAGAATAGTTAGTGGCATCCTTGAACGCTTTTCCAGCCATCGATAATGTATATCCTGCGGCAGAGAGACCAAGTTCAGTGGTAGGCTTTTGTCTTACCGCTTTGATGAATCCTTGATCGGAATTGAATATAGCCCCAAACTGGGCTGATGATGACAAGTTGTGATAGCAGGACAGTTCCACAAGATCACTTTCGAGCATCAATAGCGTTTGCGTTACGGCATACAAGCCATGCAGCCACGTTCCAGCCATTACGCCTTCGCGTTCGAAAAGGTTATACTCGGTGACCCATGCTTTCATACCCGAGGGTAATATTTGCAAATCATAGGCCTTGGCGTTTTCCCATCTGCTGAATGGGATGCCCAAAGCCAAAGGTGGAGAGGTACCACGGTCGAATATGGCTTGATATTCCAAAGGCTCCTTATCTTCATCCCCTGATATATCACCCGGGCCGCGTAAATAATTCAGCGCATTGCCACCATAAGTGTGGAAGGTCATCGCATCCGCCCCACGGATGGCTCCTAACACCTCACGGTTCCAGTTCACCGCTCGAGTTACATCATTCTTGTTTTTACGAAAATCACTGTCTTTGGCGGAGTAACCTACCACTGCAATTCGCATATTGGGAAATTCCTTCTTGATGGCTGCTATCCACTTGTTACACTCGTTGGCATAATCTTCTCCAGAACCGAAGCGATCCGTGTAAATGCTTTCAGAAATATATAGCTCGTTGTCGAGTTCTACATAATTGACTTTCATCCCGATTTTCCTGGCATGCCGCAACATGTCTAACTGGTATTCCAGTGTGCTTGTGCACATATTCAAAACCAGCAAAGGTGCTGCTCCCGTAGAGTCACAAGCCGCCTTCAGATCCTCCAATCGAATGGGGTTTTTACGGATCTCCCTCCAGTCTTTCTTCAGAGGGATTTCGTCTTTGAACCAGCCGGATTTCCAATCCCAATAACTTGCTACGGTACCTCCAGGATAACGAAGCACCGCGGGATTAAGTCCTTTAACTGCTTGGATGAAACTGTTGTCACTCAATACAGGCCCCCTGATCTGCTGTGCATTGAACCCGAAAAATGATTTCGGGAAGGTCTTAAGAACTAATGCCTTTGAAACCTTGATAATCTGCTTATCAGAAAAAGGCTGGGATGGATTTACGCCAAGGAACGCCCATGCCACCAATGGTATCACCAAGATGAGGGGGAGTAGGAATTTGAAGTAAGCCTGGCGGAACATGGATGGTGTTTCGGGTTTATGCAAATATAACCATGTTCGTTGTTTAAGCATGAGATCAACTGATTACCTTTGAAGCATGGACGTCCCAAAGGTGTTTGTTTTCGTTTGTGGAAGTAGTCGTAGCGGCACCACTATGATGTCGCGTATATTGGGCAACCATTCGTCCGTATTCGCCTTCCAGGAACTCCATTTTTTCGATGAATTAGCTACTGCGGAAAATGCTTCGAAACCCATTTCTAAGGAAAAGTCGATAGAGCTGCTTTCGCTGTTGAAGTCAATTCAACGGGAAGGATATTTTGGACCACGGGATTGGAAAAGGTTTGCTGAGGAATCAGAGTCAGAACTAAAAGGGCCAGCGTTATCATCCATGGAGCTGCTGCTTGGGTTTCTCTCAAAGGAATCGAAGCTGAACGGAAAATCAATTCCCTGCGAACAAACCCCGCAAACCGTTTTTGCTTTGGATGCCTTGCTGCATCATATTCCAACAGCGCGTGTGGTTTTGATGGTCCGTGATCCGCGGGAGGTTTTGCTTTCGCAAAAAGGGAAGTGGAAAAGAAGGAAACTGTCCGGAGGCGATATTCCCTTTTGGGAATCGGTACGAAGTCGCGTCAACTACCATCCTGAAACCATTAGCAGGATATGGAAATCCACCTACAACGAAGCACTTCAACACATACAAGACAACCGGGTGTTGTGTGTTCGGTACGAAGACCTGACCGAGCAACCCGAGCTATTAGTGAACCGTATTTGCAAACATCTAGGTATCGATTTCGAGCCATCCATGCTGGACGTTCCTAAAGTCGGCTCTTCGAATGCGGCTGACCAATCAATGGAGCGAGGCATAGACAAAGGCAGAAGGGGAAAATGGAAAACCGGATTGAACCGATCAGAGGTTGCCATTTGTGAAAGAGCAAACCGTGACCTGATGCTTCATTTCGAATATGAACTCACAGGGGAAAGAGGGAATGTTATGCAATTGGCCCTTTACCGACTGCTATTGCCTTTCCAAATGGGACTGGCTTTGATGATGAACCTGAAAAGACTTCGAAACATCCGCAAGGCCATCAAAAAGTTCTTTTGAAAAAATCGCCGTTACCCCTTTAGCGTATTGTTAGCCATAAATTGCGGCATCCCAAAGCCCAACGCTACTACCTACCCATGAGCGGTTTTGGTTGTACTTCACTCCTACCATGGCGCCTTTGCTTAGTCGAGCCAATGTGATGACTGGAGAAGGCTGATCATCATTTCCGAACCAAGCATACATCATCCTAATCTCGACCTTGGCATATCCATCAGGTGTCTGGATGCATGGAGCATACTCGATTTTTCTTTGCAATATGTATTGGGATGGATCAACAAGTTCGGATATCATTTTTGAATCCACTTCCAATTCAACACCGCTTCCCGAAAAAGAATAAAGCGGCTTCAAAACATAATCTGATAATTCAAGTCCTACCACAGCGGGATCATTTGCAAAAATGGTGTGTGGAACAAATTCGGATTGAAGAAAGGGCAGTGTATGCTTGCTGATTCGGAAATACCAATCGGGGTGACAAACCCACTCGACTTCCACGTGGTTAGTTGGATGAAACCCTTTAAAAAGTTCAGGTCGTTTTTGAAGCTCGTCGAAAATAACGCGGTTATATATTCGATGAACCTTCCTATTCAAACCGTTTTTGTTCCTGTATATGAAACCATTTTCAACAAACAGTTCGCTGATGCAAACTATATCGATTCCTGTATTTCGAGCTGTTTCAAGGAAGTCGATGTAAGTGTTTTGATTCCGGGGATCCAACTCCATCAGAACAACTTCCTCCGGATGATGACCTCCGAGAATTAGCTCTCTCATTTTTTCTTTCCAAACGGCATCCTCCATGAACAGATGCGACCAATCACTGAATTCAGGAAAGGCCTCCTTGTATTTCTCAGCCAACAAATTTTGATAATAAAACAATGAAGGGAAACCTTGAAGCTCTATCAAACGAGGAACGATATTTTTTCCCTCATCAAACACGAGCGCAAAATCAAGTGCTAACATTGTGGGCTTGCCGTTGGCACCGGGTACCTTGCAAGCATCAGGAACCGCCTCAAGGCTTCGTTCCAAATTTATTGGCAATAGTAATTGCGAGATAATCTCCTTTCCTGCGTTTAAAAGAATCTGCAGAAGTTCCGTTGATATGAATACAGGCGTTTCAGCTATACGGAAGGGTATATTGGTGCCCGAACTTTTTGTGATATCATCCAAAAAAATGCGGTAGCGCTCTTCTGTAAATTCGTTATTGAATTTGATGCGGGCTATGCTGTCCATCTGAAATTATCACCGTACGGATACAGCTTGTGAGGCCGCTTGAAGGAAAGCCGGGATGATACACTTATATGTGTGTACGATCTTATGTTCATCATCCAGCAAACGAAGCATTTCGTTGTACTTTTCTTCGCCGTGGTCGCGGATAACCTCGCGTTTCTTCTGTGGCGACCTGAAATAAACCATCATGCCGTGCGCATCAGCCTCGGGATGGAACTGAAACCCAATGAATGATTCAGAGAACCTGATACCCATGCAAGCCCTTTCAAGGTCTACATGCGGCCGTTCTTTTTCTATGCAAAGTACTTGGGCGTTGATGGACTTCAATTTATCCGGATCGGGTTGCACAACCTGCCAGTTGCGGGAATCAACCGCATAGAATGGATCAGCAAGATTCTTGAAGAGAGGCTCTCCTTGGCCATGTTCAGATTTATGAACCGGAAAAATGCCGAAAGCGGGTGACTTCCGTAACTTGACCTCTGCTATTCCCAAATGATGACACATCACTTGGAATGAGTGGCAAATGAGGAACACATGCTTCTTGCCTTGATGGTTATTGAGCAAATCGTCCATCAACGCAACCCATGGCTGGTACCAAGGATAATGTTGCTCTAAAGGGTTACCAGGACCGCCTGATGAAATGTATGCATCGAACGAGTTGTCGGGAACTTGGTTGGCGCCTCTTACATTGAAAATCTCATAATGGCTAACAAGCGGATTGCCGTCTAGCAAAGACCGTATGCCCCTGATACCTTGTCCGGGGCGGTTATTGTACATGTCGAGGACGGCTACGCGCATGTGCGGAAATGTTATTGAGATTCAAATATTCCGATTGTAAAGATACAAAAGGGAAGTTAGACGCCACTAAGTCGGGCCTTCAGCCTGAGGAATGGTCTTTCAAAATAGTTGTAGCTGCTGGAGGCGACTAGGATTGTGACTCCAAGAATCAAGATTGGTCTAAACACCAAATGATAAAGTCCATTTGGTTCAAAGGCAAATGGGAGCATCAGGAATGCTGATATTACTGCGCCATGAAAAACATAAAGTCCATAAGATATTTTCCCCAGGTACCTGAACACTGGGTAGGCCCCCATTGGCATAAAGGTCTTTATTGGCAAGCACTGTCCCACAATAATCACAGCCATGAAAACCCACAATACGGGTCTATCAACATATCCCCATGGTTTATTATCGTACAAAACAGGATAAAGAAGGAAATTCGTTAAGAAGAGTAAATAGACGAAAATCCAAAATGTTTTCCTGTTTCCTAATGCGGAAACCCAAGTGTGTTGAAAGCGTTGATATGTCCATGCAGCAAAAATTCCCATGCCAAAGCTACCGGCCAGAGATATGCTGTTGTACATCATTTGCAGCGATTCTTTTTGATGGGTATATCGGAACAACATGGATCCCATTATTAAAAGAATTGAAAAAGGCAATAACATTCGCTCCAAGTAGCGCATGAAAAATCCGATCAATAAATAAAATTGTTCCTCCAGACACACAGACCAAAGTATGACCATGAAAAAGAGGAATGACTCTCCGTTTTCGACAACCCAAAAATTCATGGTAAAAGTTAAAAATGTCCAAATAGGAGGCAGCTCTTCTAGATTTTGCCCCAAGTGTTTCAAATATGCATGCAATCCGTATCCGAAGAAAACCATTGCAAAATAGAGCGGCCAAACCCGCAGGCTTCTTCTCCAAAAAAAACGCCTGAGGCTAATTGTACCCAATTGCTCTTTTTCTTTGATAAGTCTGAACGTTATCAAAAAAGCCGACATCACAAAAAACATGTCTAATCCTACGGAAGCACGGTAATTAAATTCCGTAAATAAACCTGTGGTGCCAATTATGCCGTGTGAGCAAAAAACAACCAAAAAGCCGAAGAATCGCAATCCATCTAGGTTGGGAAAATATGGTAGCGCCGAATTGTTGGATGTTTCGGTTTGCTCCATGAATCAGGAAAATACTAGAGGATTATGCGCTGAACAAGGATCCCAGTTTCATGGCAACCCCCATCTCACCTTTGATTTTGACCTTTCCACCCATAACCGCAGCCATAGGGTTAAGCTTACCCGTTGCCAAGGCCACCAAATCCGTTTCAGATACAGTTATATGGCAATCAGCTGGCTTGTTTTCAAAAGTGAGCTTGTTGGTATCACCTGTACCGTCAAGGTACAATTGCTTACTGCCCATATCGAAGCAGAGCGTTTTGCCAATAGGTGCACTAGCAGCAGCCTTCTCAGCAAGCTTCGGCATCAGTTCTTCAATGGTCATAATCGTCTGATGTATTTGGTCGTTTGAGCAAATATAATAAAAATACTACGCTTTACCTAGCTCCCAACGAATCAGCTTTTGAATAATGCTGTGGGGCAATAGTGCGGCCAAGGGCCGTGTCCATCTCAGCTTTCGACTGGCATAGCATATACGATCGCCTCGCATAATGGCCGAATAGGCCAAACGCGCCACCTCATCCACGGAAGTGGCCAACAGACCACCGAATGTACGTACCCCATCCATATTGGCAGCTTGTTGAAATCCGGTACCCGGTGTAGCAGGCGGTATTACTGTTGTAACAGCAACACCTGTATACCTCAATTCTTCATGTAACGAGCGTGAGAACTGGTATACAAATGACTTGGTGGCTGCATAGGTGGCCATGTGGGGTACTGGCTGTAAGATAGAGTTAGAAGCGATGTTGCCGATGCGGCCGCTTCCTCGTTGCAACATATGGTCAGCAAACAAGCGCGTTAGCTTATAGGTTGCAAAGACATTCAAACGAATCATCCGCAATTCCGCATTCAAATCGGTCTCATGAAGCTTACCATAAGTCCCGAAACCTGCACTATTTACCAATACATCCACGCCTCCAAATCCCAATGCCCAAGAGTAAACTTGATCGCAGCTATTTAGCTCGTTCAAGTCTACACACAGTGTTTCCACTCGAGTGGATGGAAAATTATTCCGCAACACATTGGCTGCGTCTCTCAGTTGTGATTCGTTTTCAGAAACCCAAAGAAGCGTGTAACCTGCCTTTGCAAAATGCTTTGACAAGGCAAAACCTATGCCCGACGAGCCTCCGGTGATTAATGCCTGCTTCAAAACCGCGTGAGCTTTCTTAGCAATGAAATGAGCCATGGTTTATACGGTGGGTATATGGGTGCGAATGTACCCCATCTCCTACGAACAACACCGCGCTCATTGGAGAATGAAATGAATCCGGCCAAACCGTTTGATCTTCCGATACCGGAATGATTGACACCGCCAAAAGGAAGTGCCGGATTGACGGATGTAACCATCAATTCATTGATGCCAACACCCCCTGAGGTGGTATTAATCAACATATGTTTTATGGCTTTGCTATCGTTGGAAAGAATATACAAAGCCAAAGGCCGTTCGAGTCCGTTGATTGTATGTAGGGCATCATCCATTCTCTTGTAAGTGCACACAGGAAGAATCGGTCCGAAGATCTCCTGTTGCATCAATCCCATGGATGGCGTCATATTACACAACAAAGTAGGCTCGATGAACAAGTCATCCTCGTCCATGGCACCACCATAGAGCAATTGCGCACCTGCCTCCAGATCTTGCTCCATCAAGTTCTTCAATCGTATCAGATTCTTGCGGTTGATGATCCGCGAATAATCGGTTGAAGCAGCAATGCCGCCACCGCTTGGATTGTAGAATTCTGCAACAGCTTTTGCAAACTCTTCTGCAAACCTTTTTTCGCTGCCCTCCGGCAAAAGCACATAATCAGGGGCAATGCAGGTTTGTCCGCAATTCATGGTTTTTGCCCAAGCGATTTTTTTGGCTGCTACACGGATGTCATATGACTCGTGTATAACCACCGGCGATTTCCCTCCAAGCTCCAACGTAACGGAAGTCAGATTGCGAGCAGCAGCCTGCATCACTAATTTGCCCACGCTTGGACTACCCGTGAAAAATATATGATGGAATGGAAGGTTCAAAACTTCCTGTGCGACATCGGCCTCTCCGAACGCAAAGGCGACTTCGCTCTCATCAAAAAGTTCCTTGAACATCGATTCGAGGAATGCGGATGTGGCCGGTACGTATTCGGAAGGCTTTACCATTACGGCATTGCCCGCAACCATGGCATGCAAATACGGAACCAGCACCAGCTGAAACGGATAATTCCATGGGGCTATCACCAGCACCGCACCTTTCGATTCGTATCGCACATGTGAAGAGAGTCCAGACATGGCCAATGGCGTCTCCACTTTGCGATCCGACATCCATTTACGGAGGTTGTCTTCAATATGTTTGATAACCAAAAGAACAGGAGCCAATTCATTGGCCTCAGTCTCTGAGTGGGATTTCCTTAAATCAGCATGCAGCGCTTTGCAAAGCATTTCAATGTTTTCCTTGCGCAGCAAATAGGATTTCACAGTACGAACTTTCCGCAATCTTTCGCTGGCATTAGTGGTGCGCAAACGCATTAGATTGGAATGCGCCGACTGCAATTGAAAAATCCGCGATATTTCTTCAGAAGGTGTACGTTGAATCATTGTTGTTTTCATTCCCAGATAATGCTTTGTCCGCTTTTTTGCCAATCAGAAAACCTTGCACCATATCGATCATTGATGGCAACGCGGCGGGTTTTCAAGGTTGGCGTTAAAAGATGATTCGCCTCCGACCAAGTGTCTTTGCAAATAACCAAATTGGAGATTTTCTCATGACTCGAAAGTCGTAGGTTCACCTCCTTCAAATGGCTTTCCAATGCTGACTGCAATCCATTTGCATCCAAATCGTGATTCGCGATATTCACCAATGCGATGGGCTGAGGCAATCCCAAACCGGAAACGCACACCTGAGCTATAATCGGGTTCTTGGATAACTCCTCCTCGATTGGATCAGGAGCCACAAACACGCCCTTGGATGTTTTGAAAACATCCTTGATCCTACCCAACACAAAAAGGTTCCCATGATCATCCTTCCTGCCACGGTCACCGCTGTAAATCCAACCATCTTGCATCATTTCGGAGGTGGCTATCGTATCCTTGTAGTAACCCGACATCAAATGCGGGCTTCTGAAAATGATTTCTCCACTGCCTTCATCCACGCGCACATCCGTACCTGGTAATGCACGGCCTACATCGCCTACGCTCCATCCCCCGAAAGGGGTAAGAGAAACGGGACCACACGCTTCTGTCATACCGTAAACCTCCCGAAGCTGAATCCCCAAACGACGGAACCACTCCTTGACAGGTTGCGGCGTGATGGCTGCACCGGTAAGCGTGATGCTCGCACTTGAAAGTCCTAATGCATGCCGGATGCGTTTTCTGACGAGAGAACCAACAATAGGAAGCGACAAAAGAAATTTCAATTTTTGCTCTCCGGCTTTTTCCAATACACCGGATTGGAATTTCATCCAGATTCGCGGAACAGCAAAGAAAAAGGTAGGTTGTACGGAAACGATGTTCTGAATGAAGGTGTCGATATTCTCGGCAAATGAAATGGAGCCGCCCATTACCATGCCATTCATTTCAATAGCGATGCGTTCGGCGACATGATTGAGTGGCAAGAATGAAAAAAACCGATACTGCCCAAGCCTGGCCATGCCCATGGTTCCGTAACGCATTTCAAGATCGAATATGGTTGCCGGGCAACGGTACGTATGCATAACCCCTTTGGGTTTGCCTGTGGTTCCTGAAGTGTATAGGATAGTCCAAAGCTCGTCCAGCGAGGGAACATGGGGCGTGAACGCCGATGAAGACGAAGCTATCAAATCATCCCAAGAAATTCCAGAATCAACCGCTGCACATCCTGCGTATTGGGGGAATTGGAACAGTTGAACACCTTGGGGAAGTGAAGCACTATCCCACTTTTCAATTTTGCCAGCAAACAACGCTTTCGCATCGGCATGTGCCAATATATCGCGGATTTGATCGGGAGGCAAGGTTGGATAGAGTGGCACTGATACCATGCCAGCCATCATGATGGCGATGTCGGCCAAAATCCAATGGCAGCAATTGCGGGAAAGGATGGCTACATGGTCACCCTTATTCAATCCCCGGTCAAGCATCGAAGTTGCGACTGAAGCTGCTTCATCGAAAGCTTCGCGGTAAGTATAAACCTTCCAAGTGTTACCGTACGGCTGCCTGAGGAAAGGGGCATCGGGCGTCCACTGAACCCAGTCGTAAAAATTTTCTATCGGCGCTTTCAATGCTGATTATAGGTATGACCGTAAAAGATCAGATAAACCGGTTTGTCTGAAGTCAAGTTGCTGCGCTCCATCAACAGCTAGTGTTACTCCGCTGATGTAGGAGGCCTCATCAGAGGCGATGAAACAAACAGCAGCTGCAACTTCTTCAGGAGTGCCTAAACGTTTCATTGGAACGGCCTCGGCAGCTTGATTCATTTTCTCGCGGATCTCATCGCCATAGGTTTTCAATCCATCCGAATCGATGATGCCTGGTGCGATGCAGTTTATCCGAATTTTGAAACCGCTCCATTCCAATGCAAGCGTCTTGGTCATGTTTTCAACTCCTGCCCGTGCTGCACCCGTATGAACCATGCCTGGAGCGCCTCTGCCAACGCTGGCCGTTATATTCACTATAGACCCTGATAGTTGTGGAATGAAGAATGCGTTGGCTGCTTCCCTGGTCATGAAAAATGTTCCATTGAGATTGTTGTTGATGACCGCATTCCATCCTTTGTCGTTGAGATACTCGGCCAACACGGGAAATTGCCCGCCTGCATTATTCACTAAAACATCCAATCGACCTGCTTTGGCCTTCATAAACTCCATCAATGATTTTATTTGCTCGCTTTCGCGGATGTCGCATGCGTAAGCGTAACAACTTCCGAAGGCGGATAGTTCATTGGCGGCAGCCTCCAACAATTCCTGTTTGCGGCTTGTGATGAATACCGTTGCGCCTTCTTGCAACAATCGCTTTGCAATGGCAAAGCCAATGCCGCTGCGTCCACCGGAAACCAAGGCAACCTTGTTCTGGAAGCGTGTCATTTGCTTTTATCTGCGTTCACAAGTTCAAACTCGGCACGCACATCGGACCGGACAGTGATTTTCTGAAATGGTAACGATGACTCTCCCGCGTATCCGTCTGAAGAAGCCTCCATTGACACATTCACATTGCTACGCGTGAACAGAACCGGCATACCAGCATCCATATCCTCGATCAGGAGCGCACCTGCGATCTTTTCCCCTATGGCCTCAGTCATGTAAGAGGCCTTGTCTCGAGCGGCTTTTACGGCCCTGATTCGCAACTCCTTTTTGAATTCCTCCATGCGCGAATGCCATCTTCTGCCGATGTACATGTTTACAACAGCCTTGTCGTTAAGCCTGGAAGCAATCGCATCTATCTGTTTGGAGTTGTTCAAACGTATCACAAATGTCACGTTCTCCATCAGGCCGGGATCGTCTTTGCGTTTCTTGCGAACCAAATCATGGTAGGCTCCACCTGATAAGCCATCGACACGGATGCTGTCTTTGGGGATTCCCGCATCGGCACAAGCCTTCAGGAACTCTTTGCGAATAGACTCCATTTGCACTTTCTCCTTGCGGTTATCAATGTACTCCGCCAAAACGAAATAGGCATCCACCTGATCTGGTTCAACATCCATCTCGGCACTTCCGGTAACCACTACCTTCTTAGGGCCCATGGTGGTCTGTGTAATGGTGTTGACCATGATTTCACGTTCAACTTCCGGTTGTTTGTTCTGGCCCGACACCAGCCATGGTGACATCATGACAGCCATGGCAAGGATTGTTTTTTTCATAGATAACAGTGAAGGTTAGCCATCAAATATAGCTAAAGATAAGGGGAACAAATCAATTGTAGCGACCCGATTCGAAGCCCTCATCAACCAAAAGGCCTCCACCTGTGGCTGCTGTCACAGCAAGCATGTCGCAATACTCATTTTCTACGTGGTTATTATGCCCTTTGACCCATCGGAAACGGACTTGGTGCCGGGCATAAATGGCCAGGAAGCGGATCCATAAATCGGCATTCTTCTTTCCTTGGAAATTCTTCTTGGCCCAACCAAAAACCCATCCTTTCTCAACTGCATCCACCACGTACTTGCTGTCGGATACCACGGTTACCGCCTCATCCATCCGCTTCAGCGCCTCCAACCCAACAATCACGCTCAACAACTCCATTCGGTTGTTGGTGGTTTTACGGTAACCTTGTGAAATCTCCTTGCGGTGTGGACCTGATATCATCACCACACCAAAACCCCCTGGACCAGGATTGCCGCGCGACGAACCGTCGGTGTAAATGGTTACCATAAATGGTGAATATTAAAAATATTATAGTCCGGCATGGGTCCGGAAAATCTTGACAGCGATTGCGAGCAGAATAAAACCAAAGACCTTGCGCACCACTCCGATGCCTACCGGGCCCAGTAAACGCTCCAAGAACCCGAGATTGCGCAAGCAGAGGTAAACGACTGTAAGATTCAACAGAATGCCGATGATGATGGTTACAGAATCATATTCTGCGCGCAAAGAAAGCAACGTGGTCATTGTGCCGGTTCCGGCGATCAAAGGAAATGCCACCGGCACTATAGATGCCGTAGCGGGCATGTCGTCTTTGTGGATGCGTATACCTAATATCATTTCAAGCGCAATGAAGAAGAGCACCAACGAACCGGCGATGGCGAATGAGGAAAGGTCCAGGCCTAAGAACTTGAGAAGGTTTTCCCCAATGAAAAGGAACATGATCATGATGCCTAGCGACACCAGTGTGGCCTTTTCGGAATGGATGCTACCTGCCTGTTTTCTGATTTGTATCAACACCGGGATGGAGCCGATGATGTCAATCACGGCGAAAAGAATCATAGACACCGTGATGATTTCCTTCATACTTAGGTTCATGGTGTCGGGATTAAAAATGAGAAATGCTGTGAAAGCTTATTTCAATTGAAAGCTCTCGAGGAATTTGGTGGTATAGTTCCCTTTGCGGAAATCCTCGTTCTGCATCAATTGCTGGTGGAAAGGTATGGTTGTTTTCACTCCTTCGATCACATATTCACTGAGTGCGCGCTCCATGGTTTGGATGGCCTCTTCGCGGGTTTGTGCGATGGTGATCAGCTTGCTGATCATGGAATCGTAGTTGGAAGGAATGGTGTAACCTGCATACACATGTGAATCCACACGCACTCCGTGGCCACCGGGAACGTGGAGGTTGGTGATGCGGCCTGGTGATGGACGGAAGTTATTGTAAGGGTCCTCGGCGTTAATGCGGCACTCGATGGCATGCATGTTCGGATAATAGTTGATTCCCGAAATTTCGATTCCTGCTGCTATCTTGATTTGTTCCTTGATGAGGTCGTAGTTGATTACCTCCTCGGTTACGGGATGCTCCACCTGGATACGGGTGTTCATCTCCATGAAATAGAAATTGCGGTGTTTGTCGACAAGGAATTCAACGGTACCAACACCTTCGTATTTCACAGCCAACGCGGCTTTCACGGCCGCTTCACCCATCTTCTCACGAAGCTCTGGTATCATGAAAGGTGATGGGGTTTCCTCTAACAACTTCTGGTGGCGACGTTGTATGGAGCAGTCGCGTTCCGATAAGTGACAGGCTTTGCCATACTGGTCGCCGGCGATCTGAATCTCGATATGACGTGGCTCTTCGATGTATTTCTCGAGGTACATGCCATCATTACCAAATGCGGCACCGGCCTCTTGACGTGCCGAAGACCATGCGGCTTCAAATTCATCAGGGTTCCAAACGATACGCATACCGCGACCTCCTCCTCCGGCAGTCGCTTTCAATATCACAGGATATCCGATCTTCTTGGCGATCTCCTTCCCCTCGGCAACGCTTTCCAACAAACCGTCGGAGCCTGGGATGGTAGGAACACCGGCACGCTTCATAGTGTCTTTCGCATTGGATTTGTCGCCCATGGAATCGATCATCTCAGGCGATGCACCAATGAACTTGATGTTGTGCTTGGCGCAGATGTCGGAGAATTTGGCATTCTCCGAAAGGAATCCGTAACCCGGATGTATGGCATCGGCATTGGTGATCTCAGCTGCCGCAATCAGGTTGGGCATGTTGAGGTAGGAATCGCGACTGGGTGGAGGTCCGATACACACGGCCTCGTCGGCGAAACGCACGTGGAGGCTTTCACGGTCGGCAGTGGAGTACACGGCAACCGTGCGGATGCCCATCTCCTTGCAGGTACGTATGATGCGTAATGCGATTTCGCCCCTGTTGGCGATCAGGATTTTCTTGAACATGCGGCTTGGTCGGTTGAATTATCAGGAAGGATCAACCAAAAAGAGTGGTTGGTCGTATTCGATCGGTGTGGCATTGTCAACCAGCACCTTCACGATGCGGCCTTTCACATCACTTTCGATTTCGTTGAAGAGCTTCATCGCTTCGATGATGCAGATAACCTGCCCTGGTTTCACTTCGTCACCCACATTCACAAAGTTCGGTTTGTCGGGAGAGGGCTGACGGTAAAAAGTGCCGATCATGGGAGATTTAACCACATGGTATTTTGACTCATCACTTGCTTTTGCAGCAGGCGCTGGTGTGGCAGAAGCGGCAACAGGAGCAGCTGCAGGAGCGGCAACAGGGGGTGCCATTTGTACAACAGCTGGAGCAGCAGTTACGACCTGCAGTTCGCGGGGCGCGTTCTTGATGGTAATCTTGAAGTCTTTTTGCTCAAGGCTGACTTCGCTTACTCCAGATTTGGAAACAAAGCGAATCAATTCTTCAATTTCCTTCTTGTTCATGATACAGGTTGTTGTGTTAGGATGCGTTAAAAAATTATTTTGTGTCGTAGGCCCAGCGCAGATATACGGAGCCCCAGGTGAATCCGCCGCCGAAGGCGGCCAATATCACCACATCGCCCTTATGCAATCGCTTCTCCCATTCCCAAAGGCAAATTGGTATGGTGCCGTTGGTGGTGTTTCCGTAACGCTCGATGTTCAGCATCACTTTTTCATTGCCCAGGCCCATGCGGTTTGCAGTGGCATCGATGATGCGTTTGTTGGCTTGATGCGGAACGAGCCAAGCGATGTCTTCAGCCTTGAGATGGTTTCGCTCCATTATTTCGGCCGATACATCCGCCATTTTGGTAACAGCGAATTTGAATACGGCTTGACCTTCTTGATAAACATAATGTTGCTTGGCATCAACGGTGTCGTGTGATGCCGGCAGAACACTGCCGCCTGCTTTCTGATGCAGATACACACGACCGGAACCATCGCTTCGCAGAATGGAATCCATGATGCCGTTGCCGCTGCTTTCCGGTTCGAGCAATACTGCCCCGCCACCGTCACCGAAGATGACACAAGTGGCGCGATCGGTATAGTCGATTATGGATGACATCTTATCGACACCCACTACAATCACTTTCTTATATTGTCCGCTCTCGATGAATTTTGAGCCAGTGACCAAAGAATAAATGAATCCGGAACAGGCTGCGTTGATGTCGTAGCCAAAGGCATTCACCATACCCACCTTGTCGCAAATGATATTGGCGGTAGCAGGGAACTGCATGTCGGGCGTGGTGGTGGCACAAATCACCAATTCAATTTCCTCTGGACCGATGCCGCGTTTTTGAAGAAGTCCTTTGATCGCTTCCACTGCGATATCAGAAGAGCCTTTGCCATCACCTTTAAGTATATGGCGCTCCTTGATGCCCGTGCGAGAGGTAATCCACTCGTCGGTGGTGTCTACCAGCTTTTCAATTTCGGCATTGGTTAGCACGTAGTCGGGAACCCATGCGTTTACTGCTGTAATGGCGGCCCTGATCTTCTCCATCCTGGTTATTTCGAAAGTTGCTCGCCCAATGAAATCTCAGAGAGCGCACGGGATATTTTGTCGGGCATGCCGGCTTGAGCCACATCGCATGCATGCAGAATCATATTCTTTATTGCCTTGGCATTGGAAATACCATGGGCGATGATGACGGTGGAGTTCACTCCCAAAACCGGAGTGCCGCCATAGTTCTCGAAATCAAAACGGTCGAAATAGGTGTCATGCAAACCGCGCTTGCGAATCAAAGAATAAAATGATTCGGCCAGTTTCAGCATCACGTTGCCGGTGAATCCATCACAAACGATCACATCGGCTTTGTTGTTGAACAAGTCGCGACCTTCCAAATTTCCAATGAAGTTTATGTGTGGCGTGGTTTTCAATAAGGTGTTTGCCTCCTTGGTAAGCATGTTACCCTTCTCATCTTCCTCGCCGATGCTCATGAGTCCGACGCGAGGATTGGCGATTCGGTAAACGTCTTCGGCAAATATGGAACCGAGGATGGCGAACTGCTGAAGCATCTCGGGTTTGCAATCTGCGTTGATGCCTACATCCAACAATATGCCTACGCCTCCATCTTCCTTAGGAACGATGGAGGAAATGGCTGGACGAAGAATGCCGTTCACAGGTTTGATGGCGAACATGGAGCCAACCATCATGGCACCTGTATTGCCTGCGCTGGCGAAAGCATCAATCTTTTTTTCCTTTAGCAGGTGAAAACCCACTGCAATGCTTGAGCCCGGCTTTTGTTGGAATGCTTTGGTCGGGTTCTCGGCCATGCCGATTACCTCATCCGTGTTCACGAACTCAAAGGCGGATGCATCGCCACCATGCTGTGCCATGATGGAGCGGATTTCCGCTTCATGGCCTATCAGCACCAATGTGTGTGCGTTGTCCAATTCCCTGCGGGCATGGAGGGCGCCGAGGGTGGTTTCAAGGGGTGCGAAGTCGCCCCCCATCATGTCAATGCCGATTCTCATCGAAGGCGACAGGATGTGTTAGGAGAGAAAAGCCCGTTATGCGGCGGGTTGCTCCATGACCACCTTGCCCTTGTAATACATCTTGCCCTCATGCCAGTAGGCACGGTGCATAAGATGTGATTCGCCTGTGGTTGGACAAATTGCAACGGTTGGAGCCGTAGCCTTGTAGTGAGTTCTCCTTTTGGCGCTTCTCGATTTCGAATGTTTGTGCTTTGGATTTGGCATTTTGTATGGATGTTATTCGTTTATATTCAGTTTTTAAGTATTCAATCATAATCAGGTTTCCCTGAACTTCTTCAATGCTTCCCACCTAGGATCGGTGGTTTCTTCAGGCGCTTGCGAACCTTCGTTTAGCTTGCGGATCACTTCGGGATCACATCCTGAAACTCCGTTTTCATCTTCGGGATGCACCGCTCTCATGGGGACTTGCAGGCTGATGTATTCGTAAATATGTTGCGACACATCCAGCACCAACTCTCCATGTGGGATAACAATCACGTCATCTGATTCCTCGCGGGCTTCGTCGCCAAAGCGAACCAACAAGGTTTGACTGAAATCAACAGGCATGTCGAAATCGTCAAGACAACGGTCGCAAGTCATAGTAATATGACCGCGGATGCGGAACACCAAGGTGAGAACTGTGGCCGACTTGATGAAGTCAAGCTCCACGCGAACTTTTGCATGGTGCACCACCGAGTGGTCGAAGAGTTCAAAGAACGAATCATCGATTTCGTATTCAAACCGATGGCTTCCTTCAGCTAATCCAGCGAATGGGATCGAATATTTGTTGAGGCTATCCGTCATCCGTAGGTTGTCCAAACGAAGCGGGCAAAGTTACGTATTTGAAGCGGATTATTAAAGCTAATTATTCGCTTCTCTCAAAATCAATTCAAAGCAATTGATATACAGACGCTTATGATTGACACGAAAAACAACTCAACGAACCATCAGTTTTTTAGTATAACTACCTGATAATGTGTTTATTTGAATCGAATAAAGGCCCGAAGCCAAGTGAGTGGTATCAAAAAAGTATCGATTTTCGCCGAATCGCGTCAATCCCTTGAAAACGTGCATGATATCCCTTCCAGCAACATCTTTTAAGTTGATTGATAGCTCGTTCCCGCCTTTTGAGTCCGACAACTCTAGGCAGGTTATCCCCTTGGAAGGGTTTGGAAACAAGGATGTTACATTAACTTGAACGGATTCCAAACCCGAGCCCGTTGGATTTCCCAAAACCTTAAATGGCCAAAAACCGGCAGGAGCTGGCATTGGACGGACCTGGTTTTTGCCTGAAACGGCATTTGCCTCGATATAATACATCACCAAGGTTCCCGGAGGCATTGGCGGGATGGAGCCCGTCCAATAATCAGGATTGGTTGCGCTTTGGAGCATGTTCACTGGAACATACGGCTGGAGCGTATCGGTGCGCCACCATAAAAGTGCACTGTTGATCCCAGACCTGTGGCGGATGAGCGCCTCCACTGCATATGAATTCAAAGTGTCGTATGTGTCGTTTAGGGGTTGGTGACTGATGAGCAATGGATCGGGTGTGGCCATCTCCTTGGTGATGCAATGCAATGCCCCCAATGAACCGATGCTGGAAAGCGAGTTGATGCCGACAACCTTGTACCCTGGCAGTGCATCACGATAAATTCGCAAAGCAGTGGTGTCAGTGGGAACGTTGTATGTGGGCACAATGATGGTTTTATTAATGAAGGATGCGTTCGTATAAGTGAAATACCTTCCACCACTGTTCGGATATTGACCATTGTCGGCCGGCATAGGTATACGCACCACTTTGTAAGGAGTGCCATAAACCGAATTGAAATTATTGAGCACATAAAGCAGATTGGCTTCAATTTGCGGACCGTCGGCAACACCCGTCGGATATTGACCCATGAGAATAGTCTCCTCATCGAGAAGCTTCATGTGCATGTCGATATGGTGTATCTGGTCGTAAGGCAACTCATTCATCTTGATGTATCGACTGATACCCATGAAACGGTTCATGATGGTATCGATTTGCGCCACAGTTTTGTTCGGGTTCTCATCGATGATGAGATTGGAGGAAAAGCCCGTGCCGAATCCGTCGGTCATGAAGTTCCCGCCAGTATGGATCAGGTCCCAAGGAGCAACGGTGGTTTGGTAAACGGGTACTCCAACTGCAGCTGAAAGTTGAACGGGCGAAGCATCATCGGCAGGTCGTGGACGGTTGTAAATCCAATCGATGCTGATGAGTGAATCCACATCATTGGTATAGGCACTCCACAAACCATAATCCCGGCACCAAACCGAATTGAATGGAATCTGAAGGCATGTAACATTAACGGTATCCACTCCTCCCGAGGCTAGGTAATTGATGGTGCTCGATGGGTTACTTGTAAGGATATACACACGGGTTTCTTCTTTGGCGTTTCGAACGATTTCCCTAAGCATGCTGTTGTAGGAAGTCCATGATATGGTAAGCCCTTGCAGTTCCTCCCATTCGGCTATAGTCCTGACGGGTGATGTTGGAGGGGTGGTGATCATATTAGCAGTAGCACTTCCGACTGCCCTGGACTGTAAGTAACCCGGCATGGCTTCGCGCTCACCAGGGGCGAATGTGTGAGGTAATTGTTGCGCTTGTGCTGAAAAGCTGAGAACACAAACAAAAGCGAAGGAGATGGCTTTTTTCATCATGGAATAATTGAATCCGTGGCTAAAATACAAATTAGGTGAGCACACTTCGGAAGAGATTGTATTTCTTTGAACTTTGAACGCGACCCATTACTCTGTGAAACTCAGCATCATCGTTGTCAACTACAATTCATGGCCGGATGTGCTGTTGCAAGCGACGTCTTTTCAATCGGCCCACCAGGAAGGTGAAATGGAATTGTTGGTAGTCGATAATGCATCAACGGCTGCAGCAACTTCCAAAAAGCCCATTGATACAAGTATCAAATGGCTGGGTCTACCTGAAAACGGAGGGTTCGCAGCTGGAGTCAACGCCGGAGCTAGAGTTGCTCAAGGTAAATGGTTGTTGTTACTGAATCCGGATGTAACCCTCGAAACGGAAACGCTTTCACAGGTCATGAGGCTTTTAGATAGTTACGATTCAAAAAAACAGGTTGCTGTTATAGGCACCAAGCTAACCAACCCGGATGGAAGCATACAGGCATCCGCCGGGCCCTTCCCTTCATTCAGTAGGATATTCAAAGAGGTCTTCATGTCGTCCAATAAAAGGCGGTATTCCGATATGAATCCGGAAAAAAGCCAACAAGTGGATTGGGTTACGGGGGCGTTCATGTTAATCCGAAAAGATGTTTTTGAAGCGGTTGGAGGATTTTGTGAGGACTACTTCCTATACTTTGAAGAGACCGATTTCTGCCACAAAGTGCAAGCAGGCGGATACCAAACATCATACGATCCTTCCATGTCGGTTTGCCACCGCCATCCATTACAAAACCGCTCCACTCCTCCAATCATCCGCGTTTATACCAGGCATAGCAGGATGTTGTTTTTTCAACGCAACAGGCCTCGCTGGGAATCACTATCCATGACTGCTATGGTTTATTGCGAAGCCCTATTCCGTTCTGTAATTGCGTTGATTCGTGGTAACCGGACATACCGATATGCGTGGCTTTGCATAATGGACATGTGCAAGATGTTTGTTGCGAAAAAACCACCCTTGGGGATTTCGGTCCGGCAGAAGGCTGAGAAGTCTTTGAGAATGACCAAGCCATAAGAGGGCGTTTAAGGACTATATTTGCAGCTGCTGATGAAAGTCGCACTTATACAGGACTGGTTTGTTGTGAATGGCGGTGCCGAAAAGGTCTTCCGTGAATTCATCCATATATTTCCCGATGCAGATGTGTTTGGCTTGGTTGATTTTCTGGATGAGAAAGACCGAAATGATATACTAAACGGCAAAAAAGTTAAGACGAGTTGGATTCAAAACGTCCCAAATGCACGTAACTCATTCCGCAATTACCTGGTGTTTTTTCCGCATGCCATTAGAAGCTTGGATTTATCAGGCTACGATTTAATCATTTCCTCCTCTTATGCCGTAGCCAAAGGCATCCGCAAAAGGAAGGGCCAAATTCACATTTGCTATTGCCACTCACCAGTGAGGTACGCTTGGGATTTACGTCAAGCTTATCTATCGAGGCTTGGCGGACTGAAGCGCATGATTGCAGGTCTGAT
Source organism: Bacteroidia bacterium (assembly GCA_023262505.1). GTDB lineage: Bacteria > Bacteroidota > Bacteroidia > AKYH767-A > OLB10 > JALRAP01. The sequence goes on along the minus strand of JALRAP010000003.1, from coordinate 23,194 downwards.
ACTTGATCACATCGCCCAGTGGGATTTGAAAACCATAGGTGAAGTTGATCACTTTATCGCCAACTCAAAAAATGTGGCTGAGCGCATCAAACGCATTTACAACCGCGATTCCACGGTAATTTACCCCCCTGTGGATATTAAAGGATTCACACCTTATCATCAGAAAGAAAACTATTATTTCACTAGTTTGCGAGTGGTGCCTTACAAAAGACTCGATTTGATTGTAGATGCATTCCGCCTGATGCCCGATAAGAAACTGGTGGTTTCCGGCGATGGTCCCGCCCTCGCGAAGATCCGCGCAAGCGCTCCCCCTAATGTGGAATTTCTCGGATTCATCAGTAAAAATGATTTGGTGTCTCGGGTTCAAAAAGCGAAGGCGTTTGTGCTCGCTGCCGAAGAGGATTTCGGAATCACAAGCTTGGAAGCACAATCCTGTTTAACTCCTGTAATCGCTTTAAAGCGCGGCGGCTACCTCGAAACCGTAGTGGAAAACAAAACCGGTGTCTTCTTCAACGAACAAACAGCGGACTCCATTCGCAACGCCATATTAACATTCGAAGGAATGGATAAACCATTCGAAGAAATCGATTTCACCAAAAACGTGGAAAGCTTCTCGACCGAGCGTTTCAGAAACAGCATCTCAACCTTTATCCGCCAACACGCGCATGCGTAATTTCAAAATAGACACATGGGCGCTTTACCTGCTCTCGTGCTTCCCGCTGATTGGAATGAAAACAACAGTGTGGGCCATCGGTCTTTTTGTGTTAATGGCATTGATAACGGGGAATCACAAGGGCTTTTTAAAAACCGACAAGTCAATCATATTAGTAACAAGCGGACTGTTCTTATTCATCTTTTTGCGCTGTCTGTTTCCAAATCAAAACCCGGAATCGCTGAGCTATATCGAAGTTTCGGTTAGCCTACTTTTGATTCCAATGGCTTTCAAGTTGAAGTCGGGAGCATTCAGCACGAGAGAAACGAGTGTGGCAGAATGGCTTTTCATTGCCTCTACCTTAATCGCCTTCGCGTTTGGCATGAGCTACTCCCTTGCACAAGTATCGCAAATGCAAATCGAAAGCCAAGACTTACTTTCATTCCATATCCGCACTTTTTTTGAAAACGCGGTTCGTTATCATCCAACTTATGCGTCCGTACTGTTGGGCGCTACAATGCTGAAGCTTCTTCAGAAATTGCTTGAACGTAAAAACAACCTTTGGTTGATCGGCTCTTTGATGGTTTTTGCAGGCATCATATTGGCTTTGTTGGCATCCCGTACTCCTATTGCTGCCACGTTGGCCTGCATGGTGCTCATGGTAGCACTATACACAAAAAGCGTTGTCAAATCAGGCATCATGGTTGCGGTGATTGCCGCCAGTGCGGTACTGTTTTTCCAAACCGTACCGTCTTTTTCAGCCAGGTTCAAAGAGGTTTCCGTTGAAAACACAAAACTGCCGGATAAAAAGTCGGAAGATTCCTTCAATCTTCGCACAGGCATATTCCACTGTGGCTTGGGAATCATCAAAGCACATTGGATCTGGGGAGTGGGTCCTGGTCAAGTGAAATCCCTTTTAAATGATTGTTACAACGACATAGCGCCGGATGTTTACAAGAACAAGAACTTCAACACCCATAACCAGTTCATGGATTACTGGGCCGGCTTAGGCATAATTGGCCCTGTGATGTTGTTGCTTTTATTCGTCTTAAGCATACTGACACTGTGGAAGCGCAATGACTGGACTGGGGTTTGCATACTCTTGCTTTTCATTGGGGCGATGCAAACCGAAAACCTGCTTACCCGTCAAAATGGAATCGTAGCATTTTGCTACTTGCTTGCTTTGCATATTTTTGTGATTGGAAAATCGGAAGTCGAAACAATCAATAAGTAAGAGACTGATGATTTCGCCTTCAAAAGACCTATAAAGCCCTGACACGATACTCCAAATATATTCGAAGAATCCACATGGTTGTGGAGCTCCTGCTGCTCAATGGAGCTTTCATCTCCATGTTCTACTACAAGCACGGGGCATTCCAACACCCCTTCCCCTCACTTTTGCTGTATGTGAACTTCGCCTGGGTTGTCTCCATTGCGCTTACTCGTGCATATGACATCAAAAGATCAAGCACTTTATTCTCCATTATTCGGGGAACGGCTTCAGCTTTGCTGATGCACATGTTGCTGGTTTTCGCGTTTTATGTTTTCCAACAAGAGTATCGATACTCCCGCGAGTTGCTGCTGTGGTTTTACAGCACAGGTTTTGCGAGCATCATGCTTTACCGTATCGTGTTCCATTTTGCCATCAGACAATTCCGTAAAAAAGGATTCAACTACCGGAATATCGTTTTGGTGATGCACGAAGGCGAGGAAGATCAGCTCTCATCATTCATCGGCAACAGGCCGGAGTACGGATATCATGTTAAAAACGTAATCCGCATCCGCGAATCGGAGCGCGATCGCACCAATGAGATCATCCGAGCCCAATGCGAGGGCAATGAAATACATGAGATATTTTTTCCGATCTCAATGGTGAACTACAGCCTGCTGGCAGATTTGATTCATTTCGCAGAAGAAAATCTGATACGGGTAAGGTTGGTGGCTGATTTCCGTTGGGTGAATTTCACCGATTTGGAAATCGAGCGCATCGGCGACCTGCCTGTAATCAAACTACACACCACTCCGCTGGATAACTGGAACAACCAACTCATCAAACGCATATTCGACATCCTCTTCTCTGTATTGGTAATCGTTTGCCTGCTCAGTTGGCTGATGCCATTACTTGCCTTGGCAGTCATCATCGATTCGCGCGGACCGGTGTTTTTCAGACAAAAAAGAACAGGACGCGACAACCGTTCCTTCTGGTGCTACAAGCTACGCACCATGCGTGTCAATACCGAGAGCGATACCAAACAAGCCACCCGCAACGACTCCAGGATCACACGCGTGGGTGGTTTCTTGAGAAAAACCAGTCTCGACGAATTGCCCCAGTTTTTCAATGTTTTGTTGGGTGATATGTCGGTTGTTGGTCCACGGCCGCACATGCTGAAACACACAACCGAGTTCAGTGCCGAAGTGGACCGTTTCATGGAACGGCATAAAATAAAGCCTGGCATCACCGGCCTGGCTCAATCGAAAGGCTATCGTGGTGAAACCGATGATTTCGAAAAGCTCAAGAACCGCGTGAAGTTGGACCTCTTCTATGTGAACAACTGGTCCTTCCTGTTCGATTTGAAAATCATCCTGGATACGGTGAAGATGATGTTCAAGGGATAATCGGCCTGTGTTCATCGTTATTTGATATCTTCGCACCACACCCCGAACAACCTGCATGTCCGTTTTCAAGGATCCTTCCAGATTTACCCGATTGGTAGTTGTATTGGGCATCAAAAACCTGAAGCTTAAATACAAGAATTCGATCTTCGGATTCCTTTGGGGGATGTTCAATCCGATCATCTACCTGGTGATATTCTCTTTTGTTTTCGGAAACATGTTTTCGGAAATCGACCGCTACCCGTTGTACGTGCTGAGTGGGTTGTTGCTTTGGACCTTGTTCACCACTACCAGCGTTCAAATCATCGAGTCCATAACACGCAACACCGGTGTAATCAAAAGTGTGAGCATTCCTAACATTGCACTGCCTTTGGGTGGTTTATACTCTTCAATTGTGAGTTTTCTGCTGATGCTGATTCCTTTTTCGGTGATGATGGCGATATTCGGGATGCGCATTGGCTGGGAAATCCTGCTGTTCGTTCCACTTGTTGTCCTGTTCTCGATCTTCACATTCGGTGTTTCACTTATTTTAACAGCCTTCAACGTATATTTCCGCGATGTGCAAATAGCTTGGGCATCCTTCATGCCCGCAATCTTTTATGCCACGCCCATCGCCTACACGCCCGAAATCATTCCCGAAAAGTTCCGAATCATAATTCAGCTGAACCCCATACACCACTATGTTTCGTTCCTACGCGACCTTATTTATTACAACCGGATGCCCGATGCATTCTCTTGGTTGGTGGTTGTAGCCATCTCTGTAGTGAGTATGTGGGCGGGGATGACCATATTCAACAAGTTAAAAGGGGGATTCATTTCCCAATTCTAAAATGGCGGCCGAAAGCGATATTGTCATAGAAGCACGCGACCTGCATGTGAGTTTCACCGTTCAGAAACAAGGCATCAAGTCAATCAAGAGCTTTTTGCTTTCGATGGGATTCCAATCGCCATTCGAGAAAAAGCCTGTGTTGAAAGGAGTGAACCTGAAAGTGAAAAAGGGCGAGTGCCTTGCTGTTATGGGCCGTAATGGTTGTGGCAAAAGCACCTTGCTTCGAGCTGTGGCAGGCATCATGACACCTACATCAGGAAGTTTGGAGGTTAAGGGCCGTGTAGCCCCGTTGATGACATTGGGCGTTGGTTTTGAAATGGAGTTGACAGGCCGCGAAAACATTGAATTGGTTGGAACCTTGATGGGGTTCACCAAAGACCAACTTCAAGATTCCATCAACAACATCATCCTATTCTCGGAACTTACAGACGCTGAAATAGACATGCAGATGAAACGGTACTCTTCGGGTATGATTTCCCGACTTGCCTTTTCAATCGCTGCTGCCAACACGCCGGATGTTTTGATTGTTGACGAGGCATTGGCTGTGGGTGATTTGGGCTTCCGAGAGAAGTGCGCCGAGCGTATCAAGCAAATCAAGAGCGAAGGAACCACCATCATGTACGTATCGCATCACCTGGATGAAATAAAAAACATCTGCACACGCGCCATTTTCATGGAAGAGGGCGTTGTGACTGCCGAGGGCTCGGTAGATGAGATTTGTGAATACTACACGCACCACGTGAAGCCTACTTCAACGGAGCTTCACGGCTGAGTTTTTTGCATCGCGGATGCAATGGTATCCAACATCCGTAAAGCCAATCCTTCACGTGTATAACGTTTTAAGATTGAAAGATCGACTTGGTTTTTTGGGGCGGGACCATCATTCAACAACTTCACCAAACGGGTCTGTATTGAATCCACATCCTTGCCAAAAACAAGACCGGCGCCGCTAGAATTGATAAGCATCCCCGGGGTGGATTCCGGCGTCACACCGATGGCCCAAACCTCGGTTCCAGATGAGAGATATTCGAAAATCTTACCTGTGAGAATGCCATCAACTCCATTGGAATTGCTTTCGAGGAAAAGTAAAACATCGGCATCGCGCTGCATCATCAAGGCCCTTGTGCGTGTAACAAAACCTTCCAATCTAACCCATGGTTGCACTTGGTATTGGCTCACGAGCTCACTTAGCAATCCAATGTTGCCCCCAACAAAAAGGATCTCGAGTTTTTCCAGAAGCTTCGAACCGTTATCGCTTTGCGCAATGCGCGCAATGGCTTCGAATAGTGGTGATGGGTCACGAGTGCTCTTGTAAATAGATCCGGTATACACGAGCCGAATCTTCTCCGGCAATCCGGCAAATGCTTGCTCATTTGGAAGAACACCCAAGTCTGATGGCTCATACCCGTTTTCTATGACTACGGCACGCTTACCAAAACGCTGCTGTAGTTTTTTACCCAACGGATCACTTACAGTGGTTAACAAATCCGCAAGCTTCAGCAATTTCTTCTCCAATATGCTTTCATACCAAACCACTCCGTGCATCCCCTTGAAAATATGATCGTCCGTCCACAAGTCGCGATAATCGGCAACCCAAAAATCCGCATATCCATTCTTTCTGATATTATATGCGGCCAAATGGGCCGTATACGGAGCATATGTGCTCACCACAAGGTCCCATTTTGCGTTCTGTGATGCCCACTTCGCTGCTTTGCCGGCCCAAAAGTGACTGAAGTCTGGAAATCGCCGCATATCAAAAAATCCGCGGCGGCTCCTATATTGATCCAATGCGCTGAATAACCTCTTAAAGAAGCCGGGTTTGCTTACGGATGTTGGCTTTGACGCTGTTTGGGCATGGCCTTTATTCCTTTTGTAGTACGCCACCAACTTGTCGAAAAGGCCTCCGTAACCCAATTCCACCACTGTGAATCCTGCAGAATCCATTGGCATAGCCATTGGATCATTATGCCTTTTAGGGGTGGTTACCACCGTTACCTGATGACCTGCTCTCGACCAATATTTGGCCCATGAATAAGGCCTATGTGATGCAATGGAGTTTTGAGGAGGGAAAAAAGATGTGACTATCAGTATCCGCATGGGTGCCAGGCTCAAAGATATTCAAATTTTATCCGGCCAGGGCTTTCACAACACCCTGTTTATCAATTTTATGATGACTACTTCTAACCATTCTGAGCAACCTTTAACCATATGTCAATATCCCGATTACCTTTTTTTATAATTTTAAGTCGAGATAATCTTGTTATGACACGCCCCGTTGCCGGATACCACATGTTGATGATCCTTTCTGCTGTTGATGGAAAATTCAATGGCAAAGAGGACAAGGTTATCCGTGAGTTCATGGAGGAGGTGCCGCATGGTTCGATAAATTACGACGAAGAATTGGCTGTCATCAGTACGATAGATGAGGTGGACTATGCCGTTCACTTCAACAACGCCATGAACCAGTTCTACATGCAATCCACACGCGAAGACCGCAATCGCTTCCTTGACCTTGCAACGCGTTTGGTTGTTGCCGACAAGGAGATTTCACCCAAGGAAAACCTGTTCCTCAAGGAGCTTTTTTATGCCTGGGAAGAGGAGACCGAAGAATAAATCCAAAAACCTAACCCATAAATTCAAATTCATGAGGATCGCTATTTCGACCCTGCTTGTTTTCATTTCTTGCAGCACGCTGTTGGGGCAAACATTTTCAACGGGACACACCACGATCACATTTACAGACGCTACACGTAGCAACCGTAGTATTCCTGCAGAGGTTTATTACCCCGCTGACGCGGATGGCGAGAACGTGCCCCTAGCGACACAGGGCGGTACATTTCCCGTAGTGGTTTTCGGACACGGGTTTGTGATGGTGTGGTCGGCGTACGAGAATATATGGACGCCATTGACAGAAAACGGTTTCATCGCGGTATTTCCAACCACCGAAAGCGGATTCTCCCCGAACCATACCGAGTTCGGCAAAGACATCGCCTTTCTGGTAACGGCTATGCAAGGAGAGGGCAACAATGCCTCCTCACCGTTCTTCGGACGTGTTGATTATACCTCTGCTGTGATGGGACACAGCATGGGAGGCGGCAGTAGCTTCCTGGCTATGCAGTACAATCCGAACATCACCGCCGTTGTGAATTTGGCTGCTGCAGAAACAAACCCATCCGCCATAGCGGCCTGCGGCGCAATCACCCAGCATGCCCTGGTAATCGCAGGTGGAAACGACTGCGTAACCCCTCCCACTGCGAACCAATTGGCCATGTACAATGCACTGGGCAGCAACTGCAAGGTTTATGTGAGTATAGACGGGGCTAGCCATTGCCAATTCGCCAATAGCAATTTCAACTGCACATTCGGAGAATTAACCTGCACACCTGCCGCAGCCATTTCCCGCGCAACGCAACATTCCATCGTCAATTCGTTGATTGTTCCTTGGCTGAAATTCGAATTGGAAAACGATTGTACAGCGGGATTGGCTTTTGAGTTGCTCGTTACAAATCCAACCGGATTTACCGCACAGAAAAACTGTTACTTCTGTACCGTCTCAATTGACGAGGTGGACGGGGGTATGTCTGCCATGGAGGTTTACCCATCGGTAGGAAACGGAATCATCCAAATAAAAAACGGCACAGCCAATACCCTTGTAACGGTTTACTCACCCGATGGGAAAAACGTGGCTCTGCCTGAATTCCGAATCGGAGGCACCGAGGCCCATACTATTGATTTAACAAATGTGGAAAGCGGCCTTTACCTGATGCGATTCCAATCACCTACCGGCCACGTGGTAACCCGGAAGGTAGTGGTTTCCCATTGAGGGATCAAGAAACCCACGACCGTCGAAGGGCTTCGTAAGCCGAGCGCAATTTATTGCCGGCATCTTCTTTTTTCAGCGCCGCTTCTGTCTTGATTGTCGACATCAACTCCTGGAAATCCTTTTTGAAGTGATCCCGTTTCTCTTCGATTACTTCACGTGCTTCCAAGCGACCCAACTCAAAACGGATGCGCAGGATATCCATCTTCAATTGGAGTTTTTCCAATTCGTTTTGCAACCGCAGCCGCAAGTCAACCGGTAAATCCATTCCTTCGGTTGATAGCCACTTTTCGATTTCATGGATCGACTTTTTAATGGCTTCCTTCCGATCCTCGTAGGCCTTGCCAGCCTCGGCCTTACCAAGTGTAAACTGCAATCGCAGTCGCTCCAAATTATCATTGGCGATGGCGGCTAATGCTGTTCCTTCTTTTTTTAGGTCGTGCGACAAGGAATGGAGACTGGTGTTCACCTCCTTGCTTAATTCGTTTAAAACTTCGCTGGCTTCCATACGACCAAGAGCTGCTTTCACCCTAAGGGCATCAGCTTCCTCTTGTGCCTTATTGATGAATGCGGTGAGTTTGGCTTTGAAAGTGGTGGTTTCCATGGATTGATTGTTTTTACAGGACCAAAAGTATGCGGATCGCCATAGAACGCATATGACTGCCGTCATGCCTGTGTAAGTAGGGCATCGGACCATTTCCTATCTTCGCAGAGCGATGCGAATACTGAACCTATTGCTATATTACGTGGTTATCCTGCCGATTTCCATGTTGCCATCTTTTGTGCTTTACAGGCTTTCTGATTTGATGTTCCTGCTGTTTTACCATGTGGTCGGTTATCGGAAGAAAGTGGTTCGCGACAACATAGAAAAGTCGTTTCCTGAGAAGTCGAAGGCGGAGGTCGAACACATCATGCGCGGATTTTACCGTCATTTCTGTGATTTGATTGTGGAAAGCCTTATGATTTTCCAAATCTCATCACACAAGGCGATGTCGCGCATGCGATTCAGAAATCCCGAGTTGCTCGACAAACATTACGCTGAGGGCCGCCATGTGATCATTGCCGGTGGGCATTACAACAACTGGGAGTTATTTGCCGTAGCGGTTGACCAATCCTTGAAGCACGATGTATACGCACTGTACAAGCCCTTGAAGAATCTTTTCTTCGATGAGAAGATGCGGACCTCTCGTGGAAAGTTCGGCTTGCGGATGTATTCCATCAAAAAGGTGAAGGAACTGTTCGACACACTCCAATCCCAATCGCCTGCGGCCGTGGTGTTCGCCACCGACCAATCGCCAAGCAACCCACATCGGGCTTATTGGACACGTTTCCTAGGTCGCGACACGGCCGTTTTGTTCGGATCTGAAAAGTTCGCGAACGACTATGATTGTCCGGTTTACTTCTGCACGCTGCATAAAGTGAAGCGCGGCTATTACGAAGGTGTCTTCGAGTTAATCACCGAATCTCCCCGTGCACTTCCTTACGGCAAGCTCACAGAGCTGCACACGCAATTACTGGAGCGCGACATCCGCCAACATCCGGAATACTGGCTGTGGAGCCATAGGAGGTGGAAGCATAGGAGGCCTGATTCTACAACCACTGCGGAGTAAATCCAAACTCAGGGCAGTTGTTTTTGAGATACATTAATTCTCACCCACCCTTCAAGTGATCGTGTAAAGCGTTTTGCAGCGTCTGCTTCAATTCAGCACCACCTCCGACCTCGACTTCGGGTAAAAGGCCCATGATAAAACGGACCACGGGCCGCAAATCATGCACATACGCATGGAATCGATATCCCATTGGCCCCCTTGTTGACTTTATGAATGCTGACGCCATTGGATACTCCTCGCGCAACAAAACGCAGGCGCGCAACGTCATCCCCAAGTCCACCTCGTAACTCTTTCCATTATCGCTGAAACCGAAAACATCGGGCTGGGTGTACTTGTGTTGCTTTTCAAACTTGAACTTCTTGGGGGTGATCTTGACTTCTGTGATGCGTTCGATATTGAAAAACTTGTTCTGCCCTGTTGAAGGCTCGAAACACAACACGCGCTGTAAATTTGGAGTAAGCTTTACCGGCTCAACCAGTCTATCAGCAATGGCGTTTGAGTTTGCCGAATGGTATTTCTTCAACACGACTTGCTTGCGCTCTTGTATCGCACGACCTAAGTCCTGTACAATCTTTCCCAAATGAGCCCGCGAAAGCAAATCAGACTGCACCTTCATGTCAGAGTGCACATATAACTTATGCATCACCGCATCCCGGAGCTTGTTGTACTTGCCGGAGGTGAGCACCAGCTCTTGTAAGTACCGCATCTCCTCAGGTGAAAATGTAGGTGATGCCTTCTCATCCAAACCACCATCTAAATAATAAAGTCCTTTGCGATCCCTGCGCAAGGATAGCCCAAGTTCCTTTAAAAGATCCAGATAACGGTATACAGTACGCTCCGTGCTTCCCAAGGTAGACGATAAGCTCGACAACGTTCGGGGCGGCCCCGTGCGCAACAAACCAATCAATTGGAACACCCGCAAAATCTTGTTGTGGTTGCTCATAAAAGGCTCTAAATTTTTGACAAATAACCACTATTTGCCTCAATTATTTTAACCGATACCTAAATTCTTTATATATGTTGATACATGTAATTGGGGTTTGGAAAACTAGACTGGTTAATCGGATGCGGTCAAATTGTCAAATAATCAATAGATGAAACGACATAGTTTCCTAAAAAGATGGTTTCCACAGACAATTTTTCCTGTTTTCATACTTGGCATAGTAAATGCAATTGCCCCTCCCCTGATTTAATTGAATTCCTTACCCCCTACTTCTCAGTAATGGTATAGATGGTTCGTTCCTACACGTGCTAATCATCCTTTACCCCTAAAGAAACCCTGTAGGGTAAACCCCAATTAAGAATCAATTGCCAAAAAGTATGTCGAACCTATCAATAAAAATCCAAATGGTCTTGTAAATCAACTGTTCCAAAACCGACAAGCTTGTCGAAATTAAATGGGGGCCACTGGCCACTGACCTTTGCTTCAACAAACAATTAAAACCAAAACAAAATGAACAACAAAACCTATTACCATCTGATCATCGACAAGTCGGGATCTATGTCTTCATGTGTCAATGAAACCATAAGCGGTTACAACGAGCAAATTCAAATGATACGCGACTTACAACGGCTAAATCCCGACCAGGAGATCTTAGTATCGTTAACTGCATTTAATCATTTTGTGTCGCATGTGACCACTTGCTGCAAACCACAAGATGCTGAGCTGCTAACTCTTGAAACCTACCAACCTGATGGTAGCACAGCGCTATTGGATGCCATTGGCGAGTCAGTAATGTCGCTGAAATCCCGCGCAAGTAATGAATTCAACAACGACCAGGCTACAGCAGTTGTCGTCATTATTACAGACGGCTACGAAAACGCCTCTCGCTTCTTCTCGGTGAACAATGTGCGTAACCTGATTCGCGAATTGGAGGCTACAGGCAAATGGACGTTCAGCTTCTTGGGAGCCGATATGGCCGCCTTGGAGCAGGCACAGAACCTGAACATCCAAAAAGCAAATGCCGCCAGTTATAGCAAAGCCGATTCAAATCGTGTGTTCGAAGCCATGGCAAATTCGATGGATTCTTATATCATGGAGAAAAAAGCCGGCCGCATGAAGAAGTCTTTCTTGGATAAGAAGGATGTTGATTCGGAGGATTTGTTTTAGTAATAACTAATGGAAAGTGACAAGTGATGTGTGACAAGTGAAAAGTGTTTGAATTTTTCCAATTCCTAACACACTTAATTGTTACGGCAGAGATTCAAACACGTCTCTTCTTACACATCTCTTATCACTTGTTACTTGTTACTTGTTACATGTCACTTATTATTCTCGTACTGAAAATCAAAACACTTAAATCTAAACCTTATGACAGCTACAATTCTACAACCCGTATTCACAGAAACAAGAGTGTTTGATTTCGTAAAAGACCAAGGCAAATGGTATGTGGAACTGCCCGAGTATGATGGCAGCCGAGAGGATCTAAGAATGGTTGCCGGTGCCGACACCTGGCTCGATATGCTTTCGAGCAATGGGACACAAGTCAGCATGCGCATCAGTCTCAACGAACAGTTGCCGAACCGCATTGAAAGGTTCTTTGAGATGCCGGTAATTGGTGGCGCCTACTACAAAGCGCGCCTGCTTAATGGCAAGAGGATGAACCACCTGATGTGGCTCTGCCCGGTCACCAAATTCGTATTCGGCGATTACCCCAGTACCATTTATTACGAACTCCAATAATCTTTTTTAGTCCCCCCTGTGTCGGACAATGTCCGGCACGGGATTTTTGTTAACTTTAAATCCAACAACGTTTAAATTTTTTACCATGACACCTTTCAAGGTCCACCTAATAAGATCAGGCAATGTAAGCGACGAGTTTTACGACGAAGTGGCATCACTTCTTCGGCAATTTCCTGGCCCAATGAATTTTGTTACAGATGCCAATTATGAGAAGTTCTTATTGGAGGAGGATGAAATCCAAGAAGAAACCACTTCCCGATCTAGGTTTTTCAAAGCGGATGAGGTGCATTACGAGGAAATGGAATCGCTTCAAGAATTTCACTTGAGCAAAGACTATTCATACCCACGGGAAATTAGGGTGGCATCTTGGGAATCGCTATTTGGTATATGTAGGAGGTACAGGAAAAAAAACAAGTTGTCGCCGGATGAACGTATTGTACTATTAACCGAACTGAATAATGAACATAATTGGTTTTCAGCTGCAGACACAAATGGTGAAAACAACTTTTTTGTACACTCGGACCAATGGGAATTTTTCCTTGATTCGGAAAACCGCTTTCCTGTAGCCTACCTCATTGCGACTGGAATACTCAAGAAAATGGTGTTCAATAGCTATACGTCGTTAAACATGGCCATACATCACAGCCCGAAGGGATGCATAAGTGATTTCTGTGAAAACAAAAGGGAAATCATCCTGAAAATGCGAACCGCGGATATTTGTTCCGATTGTATGCAAGCAATCAACAACAAAGGCATTAACCGTGATTTGCTATCACAATGTTTCCAAATCATGGAACATATACGGACCCAGCTCTTATTTCGCGAGCGGTTCGAGATGCTGCAACTACCTAGCCGCATAGCAATCACACCGGGCCGCGAGCCAATAACGTTTATCGACATGGGCAACTCCCAATTACGGTTGGCTCCCTTGGAAAAAGCAGTATTCATACTGTTTCTCAAAAACCCGGAAGGGCTATATTTCAACCGACTTTCAGAACATAGGGAACAATTGCAGGAAATCTACATGACTGTTGGACACAATCTGACACTTGCCAACTTGAACAATACGTTGGATGATGTTACAAACCCAATGGAAAATCGATTAAGCGAAATCGTTTCAAAAATGCGGAACAAATTCAGCAGACATGTGGGTGAAGAAATGGCTGAGCATTATGCCATCGACGGTCAAAGAGGAGAACGAAAAAAGATTAAGCTCGACCGGAGCTTGGTGGTTTGGGATGATTCTGCATACCAGGCTGAATAATTATTCAGGTTACCAATTCTTTTAAAAATCTTGTGCGGCCGTGTTTTTCCCGTTAAACGGAGATATTTCGCTATGCATGCGAATTGCTCGTAAAGAATAGCGTAAGCCGAATATTAATGAAGCCAATGCGCCCAAGAACATTCCTGGTATATAGGATTGAAACAAAAAGAAATCAAACAATCCATGCAATGTTGCAGCCAACATTAGTCCGTAGGCTCCAGCGAATTTCCTATTGTAATGCTTTTGCAATCCCAGGTGGTACCCCATGATAACGCCGAACACAGCATGTGCAGGAACCGACAAGAACATACGCATAATGGCGACTTTGAAACCATCTTCATCTTGGAAAACATACATGAAGTTCTCCAGGGTGGCAAAGCCCATCGATACAATAACGCAATAGGTGATGCCATCAAAAGGCTCGTTGAATGCCGATTTCTTGTATGCAAAATATCTTACAAAAAAATACTTGGAATACTCCTCCACCAAACCTATTCCCAAAACACATGAAGCCAAAGACCAAAACAAATTTGCGCTCTCATGTTCAAAGCCCAATGGCGGAAGAATGATTTTTGAAATCAATAACGTCAGGACCACGCTACCGATACCAAGAATAAAGCTTTTGACAAGCAGTGAGCGCGGCTCAGGATCAAATTTGTCTTTCCAATAAATGTATATGCAAATGGCTAAGCCAGGTGCGGCTGCGAGGGCAGAAAGGAGATAGGGGCTATTGAGTTCCAAATTTTAATTGATTTCCATTCGATTTACCATCAGGTCCCAATCCGATTGAGTGATGAATATTTTCCTTCCAATTTTTGATGGCGTGTTTTTGATGATGTATTCCGCTCGTTCTTTAGAATCCGGATGCGTGCTTAACCACTCCATAATAGACGCATCGGATCGATCAGCATCTGCTAATCGATACATGAAATTTCCAAACTCTTTAGGGTCAAACCCGGCACTAGACATGTATTCAATTGCCTTTAGGTCGGCCTCCTCTTCTAATGAGCGATCATATGCCGTAGATGAAAGTACCTTCAAAACCTCTTTTATTATTTTACCTCCTCCGCCAGCTGTCATTTCAACCAGTACAGCAAATCCGAACTCCTTGACCAACTTTTTTGTTACATGCTTAAGTTCCAAATGTGCCAATTCATGTGATAATACTCCTGTAAACTCCGACTCATTTTTGCAATCGGAAATTAACCCCGAATGTATGATGATTCTATCTCCAGGTATCGCAAACGCATTGACTTCACTGTTTTCAACAATATGAATTTGATACTGTTCAGGGTTGATAAAATTCGACTCGCACACCTGAACAAATATCGAGTCAACCGTTTTTACAACCAATGTGTCGGAAATCTCCTTTTCACTTGATTTGATAAAGTCCCACAATAGCTCTCCTATTTTTTCATCTGTAGCGTCTTTTGCTTTATCCAACTTCAACATTTCCCTCCATGGCACCTGTTGCATAAGATACATTGCGCCCAAGAATGAGACAACTAATACAATTCCTTTGAAAATACTTTTCATCACTTTAACGTTTACATAAAATGCTTGTAAGATCAGCATAAAAAAACCAACGGACATGAATGCCCTTGCGGGTCTTTATAGCCGCCTGGATGGTGGCAATCAACTCTATTATATTGAACAGGGCAGCTGTCAATATATATCCGATGTAAGCATCGGATGCAGGTTCTCCACCGAAAACCACAGAAAATGTCCACCAAAATCCATAGCTGTTTATGAACAGTAGACTTAATTGAGACAGCAATGCCTGGGTGCAATGCCACCTAACAAAATAACTTCCCCTTCTATTTCCCAAATAAAAGAATAGGGTTGCCAACAAATTAATTATCGGCAAAGGCAGTCCGGCGATAACCGCTACAAGTGACATCAAATAACTATTTGATGCTTTCTCCTTTTCAGAATCGTTTGGTTCTTCGTAAGTATTGATGTCTTGGTTCATAGTCCTATCATAATGTTATGAATCCAAATGGATCCAATCATTACAAATAAAATAAACAAAACCGATTTCCTCTTGCATAGGTTTTCAAACTTGTTCCAATAATTGAACATTGAGTTCGATCGATAAAATAAGTCATAAAACCACCAGAATGGCAATACAAATATTGCAACTGCGTAAAGTATACCAAGGGGGTTTAATGCCAATGCTTCGCTGAACCTAAAACTCAAAGCTAGAAAAGCCGCCCTGGTCGATCCACAACCAGGGCAGGGAATATCAGTCAAATTCTTGAACAAACAAGGAGATACGGATTTGTAAAAAACCCAATTCCAAACCAACCACAAAATACCTGTAGTAACAAACAGGGTGGAAAAGACTTTGAATTGGCGAATTGACATATTAATACAGATGAGGTTGTAACAATGCCATGTTCTTTTGACGGGCCGCGTCTTGAATCATAAACCAGTCAACAATGGTCCAAATGCCCAAGCCGCCACACGTCAGAAGCTTGCCTACTCCCATTCCTGTATCACCTAACATGAACCGATCAATCCCCAAACCTCCTCCCAGCAATGATACGATTAACAAGGTTGTCGGATCCTTGAATTGAATGGTTTGAATAACGCCCCACTTGGAATCATCCACTTGAAGCAATCTTTCTCTAATTGCAAAAGCCTGTCCAGCTTCAAAGAACTTGCTATTTGCCATCATGAACATGTCAACTTTTTGTGCATCCATTTTCTTAGTTTTTTGTGTATTAAAATTGATTATTAAGGTTGATTTTTATTGATTTTATTCTCTATCGCTGGAATCGTCCGCAAATATGCATAAATAGCTGCAGCTTCATAGTCGGTAAGCTTCGTATAAGGTACCATGGGATATCTCAAGGCGGGATGACCATCCACGATTCCGTATTTCAAGGCCTTTACAAACTTCTCCTCCGACCATAGACCTATGCCTGTTTCCTTGTGCGGGGTTAAGTTTGATGTCACAACGGGTTGGCCTTCCAAATTCAAAGGCTGATTTCCCCCACCAAAAAAATGGTAACTGTTCTCAGGATTCATGATATCCAACTTAGTGAAATCGCCCGAATGGCATGTCCAACAA
The DNA here is from genome assembly GCA_023262505.1 of Bacteroidia bacterium. Taxonomy (GTDB): domain Bacteria; phylum Bacteroidota; class Bacteroidia; order AKYH767-A; family OLB10; genus JALRAP01. Next base: position 6,647 of record JALRAP010000003.1, on the reverse strand, counting down.
TCAAGGTTTAAGGCAAGGTATTTTCCAAACGCCACCTTGTCGCTACTGTCCGGCATTACAATGGGTGAGGTCGGCAAAGGCAAAGGTTTGAACGCGGTATTGCAAAGGAATTTTGTCAGGAACGAAGGTTCACACGGCTTAGTTGGTGTTTCATCTGCTTGTACCATAGGGTCATCTGACCTCAGAAAAGATATGATGGCGTTGATATCACTGTCCGACATATGCGGCAACTTGGCCATGTATGGAGGTGCATATTGACCGTTTTTCTTGACACCTGTACGCAATAGATAAAGTAATTCGGCATCCGAATAATTTCCAATCCCATTTTCCTTCGATTGGGTAATGTTGGCTGAGTACACCACACCGAACTCGGGAGGCGCATCCGACATTCGCTTGCCACTGAGCCTACCGGTGTTCACGTTCAAATGACAATTTGAACAAAGCATCATCGATAGCTTCTTGCCCCGCTCGATATTAGCGGGTGTGCTTGAATTCCGATAAACCAATTTCGCCTTATCATAAAACGGCACCCCTTTGAAATGAATGAATGAAGCGCCACTAACCACTACAACCAACACCACTGCCATGGTAACCACCAGGTATCTGAGCATTTTCTTCATGGTTTGAAGGATTTGAAGGAGGGTAAATGTATAATAATTAATTTGAAACAAAAAAACGGGGGGTATTTGACTATTATCCTACATTAGGGGCGCCTAAATACGCATAGCCATGATTCAGGCTGAACCCAACCGGAAAACTCACATCGACTTCCTGCGTGGCATCGCCATGATAGGCGTGGTTTTCGCCAATTTCAATTCGTATCTGGAACAGCAATTACCATTCGAAATACTGAATGAATCCGCGAACCGAATTGACAATTTCCTGATGTCGTTCAACACGATTTTCCTCGAATGGAAATTCATGAGTCTGTTCTCGATATTATTCGGATACGGTTTCGGGGTGATATTATCGAGTGTGGAGAAAGCTGGAGAAAAACCGAACGCTTTTTTCCTTCGGCGTATGGCCTGGCTCTTCTTACTTGGCATCATTCATACCTGTTTTTGGCTAGGTGATGTATTGCATCTGTACGCCATTTGCGGGGTGTCGCTGTTGATGTTTCGAAGTGTGTCAACAAAAAATCTTCTTCCCATAGGATTAGCCCTCACCATTGGCCCTTCAGTGGTTATGGCCATAATCAAGACATACTACGCCTTTGGGCATAACGACCGCCTAGCCTATGATGTTTATGCAGGATTGATGTCGAACAACCTACTCACACTTTTCAATGCGAACATCCGTGGCTATTACGACATGTTCATCATAACAGGATCCGAGTGGCATGATATCCCGGAAACACTTGGCAGATTCTTGTTGGGTTATTGGCTGCTCAAATCCAATAAAATCGAAAGCTTCGTTGCATCTCCAGAAAAGCTGAAGACCCTGATTTACCTTTTATTCGTCCCTGTACTGATTTACTGGATTTTGCGTGGATTGCTTTTGAGCGAATCATCTTTCATTCCACAAAGTCCTTTCATAAGCCCTTTCATAAAAGTCGGAATATTGCTAAACACATTGTTCTATTCCACGCTGGCTCTAATGATATATTCAAAATATAAAAACAATAAGCCTGTAGATCTTATTGCGAACCTTGGCAAAATGACCCTTACCAATTACCTCTCGGTTTCGGCTTTAATGATCATAACGCTGTATGGTATCGGATTGGGATTGTTGCCTTCCATTAATATTTACCAGCTATGGCTGATGGCAATTGCATGGGCAGTCCTGCTTATTTGGTTCAGCAGCCGTTGGCTTTCATCTCACCGGTATGGTCCAGCCGAATGGATATGGCGGCAACTTTCGTGGATGAGGCGCATGAGCAACAAAAGATAACTCCTCAGCGCTTACCTAATTCTATCCTGCTCTTCACTTCAATGTATGTGCGCTTGTCGAACTTGAAATCATAATACGCCGCATCGCCTGCCTTAGCGGAAACAACCACTAAGCTTCGTCCCACTTCAAGGTCCTTTTTGCTATAGGCCTTTGCATATAAGGTGTCAGAAAAATCCTTGTTGAATATCAGATAAGCTGTCAAAACATTATTGCTTCCACCTAAGGAGTCGGATACCACCTCGAATTTCCCTTTGGAAACCCCCGCTTTGATTAATTCTTCCGAAAGCACCAAGTCACATTCCAAAGACTGATCCATGCCTTCACGCATTCCCTCCAAAACCTCGGTTGCTGTTTCACCAACAACCTCCCCACCCTTATTCAAAGTTTCCTGTGCTTTTTCCTTGATGCTTTCACCACATGATAAAAACAAAAAAACAATGCAGAACAAACAAACATTTTTCATGACCTAAACTTTTCTATTAATAAACTAACATGCAAAATTGAGTAGACTTACGATTTATAAGTTGTATGTAATATAGCAGGCGGCTGTCAATAAACAAGCAAACACTTACCAGTTATTTCATTCTATCCGTAGCCAACAAAAGAATCATAAAAAATCAAAACAATCATAGCCATCCAAAAAATCACTTAAACCCTATCCGCTTCTTCTCATTCTTGGCCTCCCCCTGCATGGCTCGTTGATAAACCTCCGCCAAGGTCATGGCTTTATCCACTTGGATGTCCTTATCCAAAGACTTCAGCAGGTGGTTGCACTTATCGGATGTCAAAGCCTCAAACTCATAACTTGCGAGCAATCGACCATGGCGAACAAGACTCTGGTCAATTTGAGCAATGGGTGTGCTGAAGCTGAGAACGAACTTCAAATTGACACAATCTGACAATAATCCGTCGGAGAATTCGCAAATGTTAGTCACGAAGTCGTTGCCCATACCTTGGCGATCCGCTAACAATTGATCAGCGTCCTCCAATACCAGAATACTGTCGGGCATGTTCAGGAAATGAGGCAAGAGTCCCGGACTGGCCAATCCGAAAATCATATCCACCGGCACTATCACAAACTTTTTATTGATACGCGAAATCAAACTGCGCATATAGGTTGTTTTTCCTGTACCCTTGGCGCCGTGCAACAACACTACTCCCTTGCTATTGTAGTCGTTTAAAGCATGGGTGATCTTCTTATCAGCATCCTTGAGCGACTCATTGAAATACAAATCCAAATCAGGATTGGGCATGTTCACTTTGTGATCCATCACTCGAAATCCTCCTGCGCCGTCTTGGAAAAACATCGAAAGCTTACCTGGACCTATTCCATACCGGAAGCTGTCGAGTATGATGCGCTCCGCTTTTTCGAATGACGCCGTATCGTTTCCATTTATGTGAAACAACTCCATCCCACCAAACACATTGTTCCAACATGCGAGCAGTGTTGGCGTTAAAAACAGGTATGCGCGTTGTTTCTTGCGATGGTTACGTGGCACATGTACGAAGTCATCCACCACCATATCATGCAGCTTCACTTCAAAAGCCTTCGCCAATGCTTCGAATGCCACTTCGGGATCAATTAGGTAGTAGCGCCTGGAGGAAGGCATACTTCCTGTGGCGGTGAAAAAAATCTTCTCTTCATTCCAACGTCCGTTGTTATCGAAAAGGTCAGAGATACGTTTTCCATTTGTTTGGTTTTCCATATAAAAGGGAGATTAAAAGGTTAAATCCGAAAAAATCGGGAAGGCGAATTTAGGCTATTGGCCATCCAAAGGGCGATTTCTTTTTCAACACCCCTCACATCGCTGTGCCTTAATCGTTTCAAAATGAAAACGGCCCCCTGAAAGAGAGCCGTTTCATTACAGATAAGATCAACTGTTATTTCACGACCACCTTGATTGATTTCATCACAGTGGCTTTGGAAACATTTACCATGTAAAGTCCTTTACCGTACTGATTGAGGTCGATAGTGAGCTCCTTAAAATTAACTCCCATCTCTCCGGTTTGAGTATAAACTAACCTGCCACTGAGATCCATGATGTTCACAATAAAAGGCGAATCTCCAGTTGCAGGGGCATCCATTTTCAAATTCAATATGCCGTTAGTCGGATTGGGGAAAACCTGTACATTCAGCAATCCCGTTTCCCATTCACCATTGGCATATAATACCTCCTCGTTGCGTAACAAGGAGGAGCTTGATACCAGTGCGACACCAGTTGCATTCAGATTGTTGGCGTTCATTACCTGGTACAACGTTGCATTATAGGTGGTGGTACCACTGAACAATGAAGCCATCGGGTATGTAAGGGATCTGTCCAAGCCACGGTCAACCACGCGCATGTTGGTGCCATCAATAACCGCTCCGGTTACGGTTGACAATACTGCGCCTGCGTTGGTACGCAATGGTCGCGAAACAGCGTTGTAAGATCCTGCAAAGGTGTACCGGTAAAAATTCTTAGTGCTTCCGTTGTTCAACACATAAAGATAGGTCCCATCATAAGTAACCGCTTCACCTGATGAGTTACCACTATTCAATGATATTTTCTGAACCGCATTGAGCGTGGTGGTAGTGCCATTGTATGCAGCAGCCAATGAATATCTGTAAAGTACACGGCTTGAAGCATCCAATATGTAGAGGGAATCCCCTTTGATGGTCATACCTTTTACGTTGGCACCCAAAACCTTTCCCGTGTTGGTACGTAAAGGGCGCGACTGAATCGCTGCCGTTCCAGGGCTGTTTGTACGATAAACAACCTTGTTAACCCCATCCAAAACATACGCATGGCTGGATGTCACATAAACATCCTCTGCATTCGCCATTCCATTCAGAACAGCGGACGATAGGTTGGTAGTCGACAAATAACCGAAGCCAGCATCATAATAATATCCTTTGTTCCCAGTGATATCTGTAATTAGGAATCTAACAGGATCTGCAACTACTGACAAGGTAATGGAGTTTGAAGTGGCAGGATTTCCAGTCACGCAAGCGGCATTGCTGGTCATCACACAACTCACTACATCGCCATTGACCCAAGAGCTGTTGGTGTAAGTAACGCTGTTGGTTCCTACATTCACCCCGTTTTTCTTCCATTGGTATGATGGTGAAGCACCCCCATTGGTTGGAGTAGCGGAAAAAGTAACAGACTGCGAAGAGCTAACAGTTCCAATGGTAGTCGTTGCAATGCTAACAGAGGGAATTGTTGCAAATCCATCGGTTACATTGATGGTGGTTGTTCCGGAACAAGTGCTTCCACCATTGGTGGTAACCGTGTATGCGCCCGATTGACTAACCACAATCGATTGCGTAGTAGCACCCGTACTCCACAAATAAGAGGTGGCAGGGCTCGCTGTAAGAGTAACGCTTCCACCAGGGCAAATCAAGGCAGAAGGTGTTGCAGAGATAGTGGGGTTGCCACCCGATGATTGCAATGTCAAGGTATAAGGTACAGCGATAACGTTGTTGTTTTCATTCTCTTCCAAGAAGTAGTTGTATGGATCAAGCTGGACCACGATGTAGTATGTTCCATTACACGTGCCGGGAGGGATATTGATCCACATGCCGTCCAAACTTTGGTAATAAATATCGGTGTATCCTGAAGAAATTCCCTGCACGGTAACAGAACAATTGAATTGTCCACCCCCCAAACCGTAATTCGGAAAATTGCCATTTAAGAGTGTATTTCCATTGGCATCAACGCAGTGGCCTGGGTAAGTTGAACACGAACCATAGTCCATCAGACAGAATGCAAGCTTGGCGCCGTTTCCAACGATTGGCCAATTAAGTGGATTGGGGTCACTAGTCTGGGAACGCAACGTGAAAACGCCCCAATCATCCACGTGCATGTGTCCATGGGTAGGATGGTAGGTCATAGAGCCCGCATCACGATCATAGTAAGTCATTACGTTTCCGTTCTTATGGTAAACACGCTGCTTAATGAGTTGTCTGGGAGGCAACCCTGTATTCGGACAAGTTGTTGGCGCCGTTCCAGTAAGGGTATCTGTACCGCATATGTACGTAGTAGTGGTGCGGATCTCCAACGGTCCCCATCCCACGTTTGGTGAAGATGCCGAAATTCGCAAACGACCATCGTTGGCACCGTTACCCGACTGCGAATATTCAATTACGCCATAAGTGCCTGAGACAGTCAATGGTGGACGGGCCACAATGATGTCTGGCAGCAGGTCACAATCAGATGAGCCAGCGGTTCTACAGGCACAACTGGTGGCATTGGTGGTGGTGCACTGAGCCAAGGTCACTTCATAACCCAAAAACATCATTACACACTGAACAAGAAGTAGTTTTTTCATAAAGGGTTTTTGATTAAGGACATACAAGATATACGGCGGTATGAGGTTTCGCAAATAAATTTTGTCGTATTCTGTTTATAGATGGCTCTAGTGAATTGTTTTTCAGCCGATTGATAAAAGAAAGGGGGCCCTGGATCCAGCGGATTTTGCAGATCACCGCGGATAAAAATCACCAAAAATCAAATCCGCGTTAATCCGTTTAATCAGCCCAATTCGTGTTCATTTTTGTCAGAAGCAGAACGCGGATCCAGCGGATTTTGCAGATCGTCGCGGATTCATGAATCGCCAAAAATCTAAACCGCCATTTGTCACCCTTCGACGCTTCGACAAGCTCAGCGCAAGCAGGCTCAGGGCGGCGCTTGTCACACATCACTTGTTACTTGTTACTTGTCACATGTCACTTGCAACATGTTACTAACTTTACCTATTATTAAACTATCTGCTGC
>JALRAP010000039.1 GCA_023262505.1 Bacteroidia bacterium | reverse complement strand
GCCAAAGTGGCTTGCTTGGTTTGATTGTAATCGGCTGGACAAATAACAGTCATGTTCGGAAGCATGCGCATCATACCTATGTCTTCCAAAATCTGATGGGTAGCTCCATCCTCACCCAGGGTGAGTCCGGCATGTGACGCACATATTTTCACATTCTTTTCGGAATATGCCACCGACTGACGGATTTGATCGTAAACACGACCGGTTGAAAAATTAGCGAATGTGCCAGTGAATGGAATCTTACCTGCAGTTGCCAAACCTGCAGCCAAACCAATCATGTTCGCCTCAGCAATTCCAGCTTGGAAAAACCTGTTGGGATATTCCTTTTGAAAGGCATCCATCTTCAATGAACCTGTCAAATCGGCGCAGAGCGCAACCACATTCGGATTGCTTTTTCCTAGCTCAGAAAGTCCTGCTCCGAAGCCTGACCGTGTATCTTTCTTTTCTGTAAAGGTGTATTGGTTTGCCATAGTGACTTTTAGAATCAATTGAGGTTAACAGTTACTGATGCTCCTGATGTAACACGAAAGCTTCGCTCAACCGTATACTTGGTTTCGCGTGCATTCTTAGGCCTGAACACCGCTTTGTACTTTCCAGGAAGCAAAATAATGTTTTGTTTAGCCGAGTTACTGTCAAGATTCACAACCCACTTCAGTTGGTCGCCATCTTCCACGAAAATCGCTCCATATCCAGGACTCGACGAACCTAAAGCCGCAATCCCCGGATTAGGTATCTGGATGGTTGTGGTTTTGCTTTGTGAAATGTCGACATTTGGAATATACAACCTGGGCATGGTCAAAATCTCCAAGTCATACTTACCAGTCAGGTAACGTTGTGTAGAATTGAATTCCTGAACATTCAGGGTATTCATTTGACCGTTTTCACGAACAATGCATTTCAAGTTCTTGTAATCCGAGAGTCCATCGTATTTCAATAGTAAGTCGCCTTGTCCGGCGTTCACACCCACATGGGTATGCTTCCCGGGAACAAGCGTTACACTGTCGATGACGCATTGGGGTATCGTATGCACAACAATAGTGTATTTGCTGAGCGGATCCACCACCAGCGTATCGGGAACACCTGTGGGATGCATGGTATGTACAAAATTATATTTGACCGCACCACTGAACTGATCATAAAAGGTCATGCTTACATTGGTTTCAGAAGGCACCTTGTTATCGTCGATGAGATTTACTTGCAAAGTGGTATTGTTAAGTGCCTGTGTAATCACGACATTCATAACCGTATTGAAGGTTGATTCGGTAGCAGCGTCGAAGAATGTACCAACACACTCGAATTGTTTTTGCAATTCGTTTGAAAGATTAAGTCCGATAACGAAAGGTTTCAAAAAAATCCCTTTTTTCTGCAACGCTTTCGAAACGGCGCAAGGATCACCATCACACTCCTCAATACCGTCTGTTATAAGAATGATAATATTCCTACTGTTCAAATCAGGGAAATCATTGGCACAGGCCTCCAAAGAACGGGCAATCGGAGTTGTTCCGCTAGGTCTGATTTCATCCAATTTGTTTCGTATGCGTATGGCATTTGTTTTTGAAAAAGGCACTTCCAAGCGGTTATCGTCGCAATCTTGCGGAGGAAACCTTTTGGTATGTCCGTAAATGTGCAGGGCTGTTTCTACGTTTGGGATTTTCTGGAGGCTATCGGTTATTCCTGTCAATATACGCTTGGCCACTTCGAATTTGGTATCCGATTCCCATCTACCGTACATGCTTTGTGAGGCATCAAAAAGGAAAAGGATACGCGTGAGGGGCTGGGGTTGACCTTTTTGCTGGGCAAACAATTGCAATGGCATTGAAAAAAACAATGCCACTAGCACTCCCATCAAAATCCTGTTGTTACCCATCAATATTTATTTAACGATTAATAATCGCCTATAGTCTGCGGCAATTGAGAAAGTGCCTTTTCGAGCTGCTCATCGTTTGGAGCAACGCCATGCCATTTATGTGTCCCCATCATGAAATCAACTCCATTACCCATTTCTGTCTTCATGAGAATTACCTGTGGGACCCCCTTCCCGATGCCTGATTTGGCTTCATTCAGACCTCGAATCACATCCTCCATTTTGCCTCCATCCATATGCAGGACCTTCCAACCGAAAGATTCAAACTTGGCTCGCAAATCGCCCATAGGTAACACCTTGTCGGTAGAGCCGTCTATCTGTTGACCATTTACATCCACGGTTGAAATGATGTTATCCACTTTGTTAGCTGCTGCAAACATGGCTGCTTCCCAAATTTGCCCCTCCTGCAACTCACCATCGCCATGCAAACTGAAAACAATACCCTGGTCCGCATCCAGCCTTTTGGCAAGCGCATGTCCAACAGCAACAGAAAGCCCTTGCCCTAAAGATCCTGAGGCCACTCGAATTCCAGGTAGTTTCTCATGAGTGGCAGGATGGCCTTGCAAACGCGAGTTCAATTTACGGAAGGTAGCAAGCTCGGAAACCGGGAAATACTCCGCTATCCGCGCAAGCGTGCTGTACCATACTGGAGAAATATGGCCGTTTGAAAGGTAAAAGACATCCTCGCCTTTAGCCTCCATGTTGAATGACCCCTTATGGTAATGCATGATTTTCCCATATAAGGCAACGAAAAATTCCGTGCAACCGAGTGAACCTCCAGGGTGACCCGACTGAACGGCATGGACCATTCTCAAAATATCTCGACGAACTTGTGTGGCAAGGTTCTTTAATTCAACTATTTCCATTTGATTTAAAAGGGGATTGGCTGAGTGTAAACTTCGGCAAAATCGGGTTGCACCCCAAGAAGTAATTATGAACATGTGTTGATTCCTGTGGCGTATTTTTGCAAAAAGCACAGGTTTTGAAGGTTTTTCCAAATACATCCTTGTTATCAGGCGAATATCGGCAGATAATCGATGCCATATACGCCCACTGCCTATCGCCCATGGGTAAGGAATATGCAGAGGCATGTGCTCCTGTAAGTGATTTGGACGTCATTCAATTATTATTGTCAAGAACGGCCCACATGCAGGAAATAGTATCGTCAGGACTTCCGTTTCCTTGCACCGTTTATCCGGATATTGCCAAACCAGTGGGATTGTTGCGTATTGAGGGGAGCACACTGGCAGAGGGTCAATTCATGGAAATCGCCTTGTTTTTGGAAGTAATGCGGGATATGCACTCGTTTTTCAGAAATCGAAAAGGCGTTCATCCTGAGTTGGAAGCCATTTTGGAAACTGCAACATACGAGCCCACTATATTGGAACGTATCATTGAGGTTCTAGACGAGCATGGAAAAGTGCGCACCTCCGCTTCGCCTGAATTGGCTCGAATCCGTCGCAGCCTGCAGCGAACAAGAATTGAAGCTGATCGGTTGTATGGCTCAATCCTATCCAAATACAGGAAGCAAGGCTATCTTACCGAAGCAGAAGAGAGCAGCCGTAACGGCCGTCGTGTTATCGCCATAATGGCCGAACAGAAGCGGGTATTGCCAGGCATCATACACGACACATCTGCAACCGGTAAAACGGCATTCTTAGAGCCGGAAGAGGCCGTAGGAATCAACAACAATATTGCAACCTTGGAATACGAGGAGCAAAAGGAAATTAGGCGAATCCTCAGGCAGCTGACGGATGCAACTCGAAGATTCGGCCCTGTTTTGCTTCTTTATCGTGAGCAATTGGGATTGATGGATTTCAACCGGGCAAAAGCCATTTTTTCCATTTCAATCAATGGCTCAGTGCCAACCATAGCAGCCCAGCCTTTTTTGAATCTTAAAGGCGCCCGCCATCCTCTTCTCTTTTTACAAAACAAAAAACTCAAGAAAGACACCATTCCATTCGATTTGGAATTGAATGAGGAGAACCGAATCCTTGTTATCAGCGGACCCAATGCCGGAGGAAAAACGGTGTGCATGAAAACAAGCGGCATCTTACAGATGATGTTGCAATCGGGGATTCCAATCAGTGCCCATGAGTCATCTGAAATGGGTGTTTTCCAAACCCTGTTTGTGGATATTGGCGACAGCCAATCTATCGAATATGAGTTGAGCACCTATAGTTCACGGCTCAGACATATGCGAGAGTTTCTGGAGCATGTTGATGGAAACAGTCTTTTTTTGATTGACGAGTTCGGAACCGGTACAGACCCTAATCTTGGCGGAGCTTTAGCAGAAGCCGTATTGGAGGAATTGAATGCACGACATGCTCGGGGCATTATCACCACCCACTACCTGAACTTGAAAGTTATGGCCGATAAGACTCCAGGGATCATGAATGGATCGATGGAGTTCGATTTAAAAAGGCTGCAGCCTTTGTACAGGTTAATGGTTGGAAAGCCCGGCAGTTCCTACACTTTCCTTGTTGCAGAACGTAGTGGATTACCCAAGCCCGTAATTTTAAATGCCAGACGAAAGGTGTCCGGTAAAAGTTTAAGGCTCGAAAAGCTGCTGACTGAATTGGAAAACGATCGAGAGTTATTGAATGCGCGATTGGATGCTGCAGCGAAGAAAGACCGAAGCTTAAGTGAATTGACAGCCAACTATGAAAGGCTGAAAACGGATCTTGAACGAAACTTCAAGGCAAGGGAAGAAAAAGTGCGCAAAAGCGAAGAGCGTACCACCCGAGATTACGAAGAGCGGTTCAGGGCATTCTTGAAGGAATGGAAGAAAGCGAAAGACAAGAAGCCAGTTATCGACAAATACTCGAAAACGTTTTTAAAGCCCAAGCGCCAAGAAAACCCCAAAGAAGCTGAAAAAAGACGCAAGGAACGATTGGACAATCTGCGAGCCACCCTTTCACCAGGTATGCGTGTAAGGCTTGTAAACGGAAGTACGATTGGCATTTTGGAGCAAATGGAAAATGATCGTGCTTGGGTGATCTTCGGACAGTTCAGAACCATCTGCGACTTGGCAACCTTGGAGGTTGTAGAGGACAAGAAAACAGAAAATCCAAAATCCAAAAAGCAACAGCCATGACTGAAGGCATCCGCATAGACAAATTCCTATGGGCGGTTCGCTTGTTCAAGACTCGAGGCTTGGCTTCGGAGGCCTGTGACTTGGAAAAAGTGCGGATGAAAGATCAACCGCTGAAACCGTCTCGCAACATTCATCCCGGAGACGAGTTCACTATAAGGTTTGGGGCTTTTGAACGAAGTTTCAAGGTTGTAGCGTTGGTCAAGAATCGCCAACCCGCATCGAAGGTAAAGGACTATTGTGAAGAAACCACTTCCAATGAGACCTTGGATGCTATGCGAACCATGATGGCTCAAAGGGCCGCGTGGCGTGAACCCGGATTAGGAAGACCCACTAAAAAAGAACGTCGGGATTTAGATGAGTTCATGGATTGGGATGATTGGTGAAATGGCTAATTTTGCGCCCCGATAGGGAGTCAAACTCACTTACCCTGCCAGAAGCTAAATCCGAAATAAAAAAATAAAAACACGAATATGGGACTCAAATGCGGCATTGTTGGATTGCCAAACGTTGGTAAATCAACCCTTTTCAATTGTCTATCGAATGCAAAAGCGGTGGCAGCCAATTTCCCTTTCTGCACCATTGAACCCAATGTGGGTGTAATAACCGTTCCCGATGAACGTTTAGAACAATTGGAGCGATTGGTGAAGCCGCAACGAGTAGTACCCACCACTGTTGAGATCGTTGATATCGCAGGTTTGGTAAAAGGTGCCAGTAAAGGAGAAGGTTTAGGAAACCAATTCTTGGCGAACATTCGTGAGACAGATGCCATCTTGCACGTTTTGCGTTGCTTCGAAGACCCCAATGTAGTTCACGTGGATGGCAGTGTGGATCCGGTTCGCGACAAGGAAACCATCGACCTAGAGCTTCAGCTAAAGGATTTGGAGGCGGTAGACAAGAAAATTCAGAAGGTAGAGAAAGCAGCACGTGTTGGAACCGACAAAGAAGCCAAAAAAGCTTTTGATGTGTTATCGATTTACAAGAAGCATCTTGAACAAGGAAAATCAGCGCGTTCAGCACCTGTTCAGCCAGAAGATCGCCAATACGTAGCTGATATTTATTTGCTCACCGAAAAGCCGGTGATGTATGTGTGCAATGTAGACGAGAAGTCGGTAATCACCGGCAACGCCTATGTGGAGCGTGTGCGCCAAGCTGTAAAAGATGAGCAAGCCGAAGTTCTTGTTATTGCAGCAGCTATTGAAGCTGATATCGCACAGATGGAGAGCTATGACGACCGCAAAGTGTTTTTAGATGACCTCGGACTTACCGAGTCGGGAGTTAGCAAACTTATCAAGGCTGCCTATCGCCTACTGAGCCTATCCACCTACTTCACAGCGGGCGAGAAAGAGGTTCGCGCATGGACCATCAATAAAGGCATGACTGCTCCCCAAGCCGCAGGTGTAATTCACACTGATTTTGAGAAAGGGTTTATCCGAGCGGAGGTTATCCATTACGCAGATTACCTCAAATACGGTTCAGAGAACGCCTGCAAAGAGGCAGGAAAGCTATCGGTTGAAGGCAAAGAATACGTCGTTGAAGACGGAGATGTGATGCATTTCCGTTTCAACGTGTAGTCGCTTTTTAGATCTTGGTGATTCGTATCGAGGTGAACAGGAAACCTTGAGCCTTCATAGTTACCACGTAAACTCCTTTTGCCAGGTTTTCGCCGAACTGAACGGTTGATTGTCCGTCTCGAATTGACAATTCTTCCACTACCCTGCCTGACAAGTCTGAAACCAACATTACTCCATCGGTGATTCCAGCAGGAACCGCCATGCTGAAGGAATTGTTGCTTGGGTTGGGGTAAACCGAGATGTTTGTGGAACCGTTTTCAGCAACCGAGGCAGGACCTTCAACTACTTCGAACTTGTCCAATCCGCCCTCAACAATATGTCCGCCTGCAGCGGGCCAGTCAGCCGTTTCAATGATGAACTGCATGTTGGCGGTTGGAGCTAGGAATGCCGCGATCTGATAGCTTTTGGAAACCCAGGAACCATTGCCAGTGGAGTTATTCAAAACCGTTTCAAGAGTTGCAGTGGTGATACCGTTGGAGAGTCGAACAGTCAATGTATCATTGGGGTTACCTTGTCCACCAGCGTTATAAAACCAACGGTAGTAATTCACATAAGGATTCAGGAACTGTGTGGCATTGAAAACGGGTGAGGTTAACACGGTGTTTCCATTATCCACGTCATTACTTCCAGGTTGTCCACCACCGTTGTCGGTAATATAGCACTTGTCACGGCAATCACCATTCACATCCAACTCTGGATTGGATTGAGCTCCGAGCAAGGTTGTCCCCACGGGCTCTCCACGTTCCCACGGGTTTCCGGAAATACCGCTTACTGTCCATCCTAAGTCGAATGTGAAGTCATCATAAATTCCAGGTTGTAGGCTGATGGTAAGTGGAACAGTGCTGCTGTTAATGGCAACATTGTCTGCACAATAGGTTTGATATCCCCAAGCGCCTGCATCCACACTGTATGAATCAGGTGCGAAGGCGGGGATTGCGAAATCGCCATTTGCATTGGTGACAACCACATCATTCGAGGTTGGTCCGACAATATTCACTTGTGCACCTGCCACTGGCAAACCTGTTACGGCATTCACTACTTGTCCAGCCGCTACAAATGTGTTAAATGGCACTAACTGAACGGTTAGGTTGGTAAGCTGTCCGTTCACAAGCTGTACGTTGGGTATGGTTTTGGTGATGTATCCGCCACGCGAAACTTGAACAGTAACTGTTCCGGGAGTAACAGTTCCCGTTTTAAACACACCATCGAGACCTGTCACTTCATTCATTGTTGTAGTTAAAACCTGCACAGTTGCATTATTCAACGGAGTACCGGTAATGCTATCAACAACGATACCTTCCAAGTAGCAACCGCGAACATAATTCGGCGTCAAAACATAAAGTCCGTTATCGATGTCTGATGCAACAATGGTACCGCTGGGTAGAAAAGGGTACACACCCCAACATCCATTGAAGCCGTTACCGGATCCTTGCGGATAGGTGTCGTACCTACCAACAGGAATAATGTTGTCGGGCCTTGAAACATCGGCGATTGAAAATCCGTCTTTGTACCAGGATGTTACAGCGAAATCATTAATGATGTGTGTATTGTGTACGATTGACTGAGATCCGGGCGTCAATTGAAAACGATCGAGCTCCCGAATATTGCTAAGGTCAGTAATATCATAGGAGGCCAGGTATGAATCTGCTGTTTCGTCTGTGGTAAACAGTACCGTTCCCGCATCATTCAGCCAGGTGTTATGCGTGAAATTATTCGGGGTGGTTTGTTGGGCCAGCTTTACTGGATTGGCTTTGTTGGTGACATCGTAAACACCGAAATAACCACCGTAAATATGGCCAGCCCAGAGCGTATCGTTGCGAACATATCCATCGTGGATATATTCATCCGGTGATGGAGTCCGACCCACATATACAGGGTTCCAAGGATCGGCCAAATCAGCTATCAGCGCTTCGCCATTGAACAAGTTACTTCCATACAGATAAACATAACCCTGATCGATATGTAACGCGTGAATGGTTTGAATCTGGTTGTTGATGGCGCCTGACCCTTTCCAATATTTGGAGTTAACGGAAATGGGCAGATTAGATAAATCTACGATTTGCAATCCGGAGTTTCCGCCCTCGGTGGTAACATATGCATAAGTGCTCCATGTTTTTACCTCGCGCCAATCTGAAGGTGCACCATTGACAGTAAATGCGATGAATGGGTTGTCAGGATCTGTAACATTTACGATAGAGAGACCATCATAATAACCTACCAATGCGTATTCGTTGCCTTGACCATCGACATAGCCACCGATGTTTGACAATGATACGCCGTAGGATAATGTGGAGCGTAATGTGAGATTGTAATTCTGAGAAGATGATGCTTGTGCGCAAATGATAGTAATTGCAAGCAGCAGAAACTTTTTCATGATAGGCGAAGTGTTTTGATTCAAAGGTAGGAATTTAGGCTATGTTATTATCTTGAGGATGCAATCTGTATAGCGACAAAAATAAAACCACAAAGTTTAATCTCATATCATTTTTTTCGTAGTACAGCTATAAATAGGCTATCAGACCCATGATCATAACCGAAAACCATTCTTTGCTCAACTAATTGATAATCTGAATTTTGAATGAATGATGAAACTACGTGTTCATTCTCCAAGGCAAAAACCGAACAGGTCATATAAACCAGGAAAGAACCAGAGGAAACGGTGCGGCTAACGTTAAGCAATATGGCGCTTTGAGTTTTTGAATTGTGAGCTAATTGGGATTCATCAAAATAAACAAGATTTTCTGGGTTGCGCGACCAAGTTCCTGAACCGGAACATGGGGCATCAACCAAAACCCCATTAAATTGGATTGCCGGCGGAGTGTCAATAGACGCATCCAAAACCATAGATGTTAAACCGCGATACTTGCCTCGGTAAACTCGTTCCTTCAAGTTGACCAAGATGCTTTCTCGTTTGTCTGTGCAAAGCAATTTGATACCCGGAAACTTATCAGCCAAATAAAGCGACTTCCCACCTGCACCGCAACAAGTATCCCACCACGATTCCCCTTGTTGAGCAGGAACCAAATTGGCAACAGCCTGAGAGCCGTAATCCTGAACCTCAAAATAACCATTAGAGAAAGATTTCAGCTCCTGCAGATTCGTTGCGGCGGGCAACATCCAACAATTTTCCAGATCGGTTTTCTCAATTGAAATATTTTTTGAGTTCAGTTCATTTTGAACTTTAGATTCAAAACCTCGCTTAATGCGAATGAACACATTGGGTTGTCTAAGCATGGACTCAGCGAGCATAGTCCTATCCATCCCCATAGAAAGTTGAGATTGGAAAGGAAATACGCCACCCAAATCAGTTGAAGTTATGGCAGCATGCACAAGTTTGGTTCTTTCTCTCAAAGTAAGATCTTCAAGTGGTAATTGAAACCCTGAAGATTCGTTCAAGAATACAGACAGCTCATCGTTCAAGCCATTCACTAAAAAGTATGCAACAAAAACGCGTTTATTGAAATCCAAATGAGTGGCAAATTTCCCCAATCGGAACCATGCATAAATCCAACGGCGATAAAGCTTACGGTCGGAGGAACCAAAGCCCGGGTTTGATTTGAAAAACGAGGCTAGATAACGGTGCAGTGGCTGATTGCCATCATAAGAGGCAATGACCTCACCAATGACGTTCAAACGCAAATGGTGCCTGGAGTCGGCAGGCTTGCGATCAGAATTCAAGCTTGATTTGCGATTTCGGGTTTTTTCCTTTGGTATCTTCGGATTTCTTCTCCCCAGGTGCGGATTCGGCCATGGATGAGGCCGTAGGACTACTAGATGTTGGAGGAGTTCCTGGGTTGACAACGCGCAGCTTCGAAATGCCGAACTTTGTGACAATGTTGCCGACTGCTGATCGATTCTTGATCAAAACATCAGCGAAATTGACATCGATGTTCAGGTTTTTCAACTTAGGCCGTGGTCGCAATTGTATTTGAACAATCGGAGGTTTATCTGCACTGGTAACTCCAAGATACAGCACCTTGGATCCATCAGTACCCTTTGTCAGATCATAGAACTTTTCACGGGTTACGCCAGAAATAGTGAAACGCTTCACCATGATATCCCCACGCGGACCGTCTTGGTAAATCATGTTATAGACGGTTCGGTCATCGTTTTTCTCGAAAATGGAAATATGCTTGATGTCCTTACCCATGTATGACTTATCGACGATGCGGACTACTGTGAATTTACCATCCCCACTGAGGGCTATCACATCATCCATATCGGAACAATCGCAAACGAATTCATCCTTACGCATACCGAATCCCGCAAAACCTTCTGCCCTATTCACATAAAGCTTTTGGTTATTGGCGATCACCTTGGATGCTACGATTGCCTCGAATGAAGAAATCTGGGTTCGCCGCTCCCTGCCCTTACCGTATTTCTTCAGCAATTCTTTGAAATAAGCTACAGCATAATTCTTGATATTGGCGAGATCGTTGTTGATACGATCCAACTCCGCTTCAATACCGGCAATCTTCTCCTCGGCCTTGTGGCTGTCGAACTTGGATATACGCTTAATCTTAAGCTCTGTTAATCCAGCCATGTCATCATACGTGACTGGCCTTTTCAGTTTTTTCAGATAAGGCTTGAGTCCTGCTGCGATGGTGTCGATGATTTGCTCCCATGTTTCGCACTCTTCCAATGAACGGTAGATGCGCTTTTCTATGAAGATTTTCTCCAAGGAGCAATAGTGCCATTCGTCCTCTTTTTCCTTGCGCGCAATCTCCAACTCCAACCTGAGTAGATCAACGGTGTTACGGGTTGAGATGTCGAGTATTTCATTAACACTCACAAATCGTGGTCGACCTTCCTCGATGATGCAACAGTTGGGGGAAATGGACACTTCACATGAGGAGAAAGCATATAGGGCCTCTATGGCCTTATCGGGATCTTGCGAAGCATCCGGATGCAGATGTATGACGATTTCAACCTGTGCGGAAGTGTTATCCTCCACCTTTTTGATTTTGATTTTACCCTTGTCAACAGCCGCCAGGATGGACTCGATAACCGAGGTAGTGGTTGTGCCAAAAGGAATCTGGCGTATCAC
Organism: Bacteroidia bacterium; assembly: GCA_023262505.1. GTDB lineage: Bacteria > Bacteroidota > Bacteroidia > AKYH767-A > OLB10 > JALRAP01. The sequence continues at coordinate 11,162 of JALRAP010000039.1, read as the reverse complement.
CAATGTTTTCTTATCCTTTTTCTCGATCAGTGCTCGAACACGAATACGACCACCGCGCAAACCCTCGTTGTACTTGCTGAAATCAGCAATGCCTCCGCTAGGAAAATCAGGCACCAAGTCAACCTTCTTGCCTCTTATGGAGTCGATGGAAGCCTGGATGAGTTCACAGAAATTGTGAGGCAGAATCTTACTGGCTAATCCAACTGCGATTCCTTCGACGCCCATGGATAGCAACAAGGGGAACTTTACCGGAAGGGTTACCGGCTCATTGTTCCTGCCATCGTAAGAGAGCTGCCATACTGTGGTTTTGGGATTGAAGACCACATCTTTTGCAAACTTGGAAAGGCGGGCCTCGATGTAACGAGGCGCTGCAGCACTATCCCCGGTATGAATGTTACCCCAGTTTCCTTGAGTGTCTATCAACAGATCACGTTGACCCATTTGCACTAAAGCATCGCCGATGGAGGCATCACCATGCGGGTGGTACTTCATGGTATTGCCAATCACGTTGGCGACCTTGTTATATCGGCCATCCTCCATCTCATACATGGAGTGCAGGATACGACGTTGCACCGGCTTCAGTCCGTCTTCGATATATGGCACGGCACGCTCTAAGATCACGTAGGAAGCGTAATCCAAAAACCAATTCTTATATAGACCACCTATGGCAGTGTTATCGCTGCTTGCATCGCGGTGATCCGGAGTATTGTTAGTGATATCAGACATTAGGCAATGGTTTTGTTATGTAAATGAAAAACTATGCGTTCTCTACTTCTTCCTCGGCTTTTTCATCTACGGGAGCGGCGGCTTCAACAATGAGCTCCTCCTCCAATCGCAAGTTGTTTATGATGAATTCTTGACGCTCTGGAGTGTTTTTGCCCATATAGTAATCGAGCAAAGCATGGAGTGCCGTCTCACCTTGCAACTCCACTTGTTCAATTCGCATCTTCTTACCAATAAATGCCTTGAACTCATCGGGAGAAATTTCGCCCAATCCCTTGAATCGAGTAATCTCGGGCTTCGGCTTCAACTTCTCAATGGCTTGAAGTCTTTCCTGTTCGTTATAGCAGTATATGGTTTCTTTCTTGTTGCGGACCCTGAAAAGCGGAGTTTGAAGGATATACAAGTGACCGTTGCGAACCACATCAGGGAAAAACTGCAAGAAGAATGTCATCAACAACAAGCGAATATGCATCCCATCCACATCGGCATCTGTGGCAATAACGATTCTGTTGTAACGCAGACTTTCCACACCGTCTTCGATATTCAAAGCGTTCTGCAAGAGATTGAATTCCTCGTTTTCATAAACGATCTTCTTGGTGAGACCAAAGCAGTTCAAGGGCTTTCCCTTCAAAGAAAAAACGGCCTGCAACGACACATCCCTTGCTACCGTGATGGAACCGCTTGCCGAGTCACCCTCTGTGATAAAGAGCGTACTAAGAATACGGTCGGGGTGCTTAGAATCTAGATGTATGCGGCAATCACGCAACTTCTTATTGTGAAGATTGGCCTTTTTTGCACGCTCGTTAGCAAGCTTCTTGATGCCCGCAATCTCTTTGCGCTCTCTTTCAGATTGCTGAATCTTTTTGAGCCAAGCATCTGCAGTAGCTGGATTCTTGTGAAGAAAATTATCAAGTTCTTTCTTGATGAAATCGTTGATCCAATTGCGCAAGGAAGGACCATTGGGATAGGTGACCTGAGAGCCTAACTTTGTTTTAGTTTGAGATTCAAAGACCGGCTCTTGTATTCGGATACTGATGGCCGCTGCAATAGAGGTGCGAATATCTGATGGATCGAACTCTTTCTTGTAAAACTCGCGAGCTGTTTTCACGATAGCCTCACGGAATGCGGCCTGATGTGTTCCGCCCTGGGTGGTATGCTGTCCGTTAACAAAAGAATAATAATCCTCTCCATAGGCCATAGTGTGCGTGAAGGCCACTTCGATATCATCAGCCTGCAAATGGATTACCGGATATAGTGACTCGTCAGACAGATTGTTGTTCAACAAATCGAGTAAGCCGTTTTGCGAAGCATGGGGCTGTCCATTTAAGTAAACCGTTAAACCAACATTCAGGTAGCAATAGTTCTTGACCATCATTTCCACAAAATCCATGCGGAACTGGTAGTCGGTGAAAATAGTTTCATCTGGCACGAACGATATCAGCGTTCCATCTGGTTCATCTCCTGTTTTGAGCTTTTTTTCAGAATCCAACTCGCCACGCGTAAATATGGCTTTCACACTTTGACCTTCGCGAAAAGATTGAACTGTAAAGTTGCTGGATAAAGCATTCACGGCCTTGGTTCCCACACCGTTCAAACCAACAGATTTTTGAAATGCCTGGCTATCGTATTTACCTCCGGTGTTGATCTTGGATACGCACTCAACCACCTTACCAAGCGGAATACCACGACCATAGTCCCGAACATCCACTCTGCCATCGTTGATGGTAATTTCAATTTTTCGACCATTGCCCATCACGAACTCATCAATCGAGTTATCAAGTATCTCCTTGAGCAGCACGTAAATCCCATCGTCCTTGGATGTGCCATCACCAAGCTTACCAATATACATTCCTGGCCGAAGTCTTATATGCTCTTTCCAATCAAGGGATTGGATACTGTCTTCATTATAAACTGATTCTGCGGCTTTTTTTGCCATTTTGAGTGTTCTATTGAAAATTATCTTACAAAATTACAGAATCCTCCACCTAGTATGACAGGCGAAAGCCATCATAGAACAATCGGGTTGTCCACATATTGTTAATAACCTATAAAAAGAGAAATCCCGGTCTTTTAGAGACCGGGACTCCCAACACAAGAACCAGAAATTAAATTATCCTATCATTATTTTGTTACTTGTGGAGGTATAAAGTCATTGAAATCACTTCATAGCTTGTATTTTAATCACTTCAGTGGTAGTACCAACCTTGTGAACTGTAAACATTTGGGGGGTGAATTGGTCCAACCAAGTTTGGTCAAACGATTCAGCTTCTTTTTCCATCAACATTCTACCGCTCATGTCGAATACCCTGTAGGTTTTCAAACCGTCTTCTTCGTTATTGAAGACACCGCCAATCCTGTTCGACGAGAGAAGGCCGATGGTAGAGGCTGCGCCGTTGCAGTAGGTGATATTGTTGATGATTGGACGTGTTGTTACTGAGTATGTTTTACCAGACTGCAGGATGTTTGCAGGCGCCTTGCGACTTCCGGGAGCAGTTAGATAAGTTACAACATTGTTTGGATCAGATTGGTCAACGAACTGCATTTCATAACGTACGGGGTATAAGTACTGTAACACCGTTCCGGCGGGTATGGAATCTGTTAATTTGATATCCATCTTGCCATTGTAAAATTGGCCTACGCCATTGGGTTTGCGGATACCACGGAGGTTTACGGTGTTAGACACTCGAGCACAAACGCTGTTTATTACAGAGGTGTATGATACGTTCAAAGTATCCAATGCAGGGGCTCCACCAGAGAGTGTCATTGGACGAGCGAAATCCGTACCAGTTGCTCCTGTGCTCCAAGAGATCAAGTCATATCCATTGTCTGCGCGCAGCCTAACAGTATCTCCTTTACAAACCCAAAGTTCTGTGAGTGCGGTGATATTAGGTGCTGGAAGCACAGTGTAGTTTCCTCTAACTGTTCGGGTAACCAATGAGCCATTGTTACCGTTTCCATATCCAACTACGGTTAGGGTATAAGAACCGGAAGTGTTTATTGTGATGGATGGCGTGGTTTCACCGGTGCTCCATAAATAACTTACCGGACCGAATGAGCTTCCACTCACATCTAGGCTCAACTGCATGTTGTTACAAACAGAGCCATCACGAGGAAACATCTTGATGTTGTTCTGACCGAAGGTCAAGCTAGCAATTAGCATAGCGGCGGATGAGAGAATCAGTTTTTTCATTTTTTCTGGTTTTTAAATTGTTCTTGTATTGTTTAATTTATTTCTGTGTTGTGATACAAAGATGCCGACGTGCCTAAGCCCCTTGAATCCCCTTTTTGGCGAAAAATCAAATTGGCTAGGTGAAATAGGCAAAAGAGTTGACAAATTTTGAAATGTGGAGAACAAAATAGGCACCCAAAAGAAACCCAACAATGCACAAATAATTGCTTTTCAATACTTTAAAACCAAAATGCAAAGATTTCATTTGTCAATAGGGTGGGTCGATTTTCTTATCTAATTTTCAACCTTTGAAAACGCACACCCTTCCAAACAGCCTAAAAACCCATGATTAACACCCAAAAACAAAGCATTTCGGCACTCCCCATACTTGTGTCAGTCTTCTTTTTCTGGGGCTTCGTTGCCGCAAGTAATGACATCCTGATTCCTGTGTTTAAGGAGCAATTGAACCTAAAGCAATGGCAAAGCCAGATGATTTCTTTCGCCTTTTATGTGGCATATACGGTAGGTTCCATCCTATACTTATTAGTGTCTAGGTGGTCGGGAGGCGACTTACTGAACCGGATTGGATACAAAAACGGTATCGCTGCAGGGCTAGTTATTTCAGCTTGCGGTGTGTTGCTGTTTTACCCTGCTGCGGAGACTTCATCTTTTGGCTTGATGATAACAGGCCTATTCATTGTGGGACTTGGATTCTCACTACAGCAAACGGCTGCAAACCCCATGGCCATTAATATCGGGGATCCATCCAAAGGAGCCCAAAGACTGAGCCTAGCTGGTGGTATTAATAATATAGGCACAACCATTGGTCCGGTGATTGTGAGCTTCGCCATTTTCGGATCAGCGGCGACTACCACTAAACTTGATTCCTTAGCTGCGGTTAAAACGCCATCTATCTTAGGTGCAGCCTTCATATTGGTAGCCATTCTGTTTAAAGTGTCATCCTTGCCAAACCATATCCAACCCGTAGGGGAAACCAATGATATCAAAAACACGACGGAAGAGTCTAAATCCGTTTTTGCTTATCCTCAATTGTGGATGGGCATGATTGCGATATTCCTGTATGTAGGCGTTGAGGTTTCAACAGCTAGCAACCTGCCTGAATTCATGAAACAGCATCTTGGAACCAAAACAGAGGACATTGCACCATACGTATCATTGTTTTGGGCAAGCTTGATGATTGGCCGTTGGACAGGCGCAGTTGGAACGTTCAACATATCCAAAGGCTGGAAGAACTTACTAACATTTGTACTACCCTATGCCGCCTTTGGTGTTTTCCTGCTTACAAATGCATTCGCCAGCCATGACCTACAACCATTTTACATATATGTATTTGTGATACTGGCCATCATAGTAGCCGATATCATCAGTAAAGGGAATCCATCAAAACAACTGCTAATATTCTCTTCATGCGGAATCGCCGCTTTATGTATAGGTATGTTATCCACCGGAATGACCAGTGTATATGCATTCATAAGCGTAGGTTTATTTTGCTCAACATTATGGCCTTGCATTTTCACACTAGCCATAGCTGGTTTAGGCAAACACACCAATAAAGGATCCGGACTTTTGATCATGATGATCATGGGAGGCGGTGTAGTGTCGCTGCTGCAGGGCTACTTGGCTGAAGGGCACCTTCTCGGTATTCGCTACAGCTACCTGGTAGGTGTAGTCTGCTTCGCATATCTTGCTTACTATGGATGGAGCGCCGGAGCCATTCTCAAAAGACAAGGTATCACATACGAACCATCAAACGCTCACTGATCACCTCTGATACCATGTCAATCAAAAAATCCAGACGGGAATTCCTTGCCAAAACGCTTTTTGCCACTGCAGCAACACCGTTGTTAGTTGGAAAAACAAATAAACTGTTTGCCAATTCAACCAACACTACACCCATAGTCATATCTACGTGGGACCATGGAATGGCAGCGAACGTTGGAGCTTGGAATGTGTTATCAAAAGGCGGGCGTTCATTGGATGCCGTTGAACAAGGTGTAAGGATTACAGAATCCGATCCTAACGTGACCACCGTAGGCCTAGGCAGCGCTCCCGATCGAGAGGGACACGTTACGCTAGATGCTTGCATCATGAATGAATACGGCGATTGCGGTTCGGTTGCCGCCATTGAGAACATTGTCAATCCCATTTCGGTGGCCCGGATGGTGATGGAAAAAACACCCCATGTAATGTTAGTGGGCGAAGGTGCGTTGCAGTTTGCACTGGCGAACGGTTTCAAAAAAGAAAACCTACTGACCGAAAAAGCCGAGCAGGAATGGAAAGAATGGCTTAAGACCAGTCAATACAAGCCCATCATCAACATCGAAAACCATGACACCATAGGTATGCTAGCCATGGACAGCCAAGGCAATATAAGCGGTGCATGTACCACCAGCGGCTTGGCATACAAAATGCGCGGACGGCTGGGAGATTCCCCAATCATAGGCGCCGGACTATACGTCGACAACGAAGTAGGTGGCGCTTGCGCGACGGGATTGGGCGAAACCGTTATCAGACAGTGTGGCAGTTTTTTGGTTGTTGAACTCATGCGACAAGGCATGGATCCAACCAGTGCGTGTAAAGAAGTGGTGGGCCGCATCATGAGGCATGAAAAAAACATTCAAGACTTGCAGGTTGGATTTTTGGCAATCAACAAACAAGGGGTTATCGGCTCTTATGCCATACATGCCGGCTTCAATTATGCCAAGCACGACAAATCGGGCAACAAGATGGTGGATTCCGATTTTGCATTGAAGTGAAAAATGAAATTGTTTATGAAAATAAAATCGACATTCTGGACTTCCTTATTGCTGTTAATCATTAATAACAGCACAGCATCTGGACAAGCGAAATTGTCATCCAATGTAGACCCATTCATAGGGACCGATGGGTTCGGACACACTTTCCCTGGGGCCACTACTCCATTCGGAATGGTGCAATTAAGTCCGGATACCAGGACAAAAGGATGGGAAAACTGCTCAGGCTATCATTCCTCCAACAACACCATAATTGGCTTCAGCCACATGCACCTGAGTGGCACTGGAGCTGCAGACTATGGCGACATCATGTTTATGGCAACCATTGGGTTGCAAACCCAGGCAGGTGATGAATCCAAACCAATGAGCGGTTACCGGTCAGCATTCTCCAAAGAATCCGAATCGGCGAAGCCAGGCTATTACAAAGTGAAGCTGGATGACCATGGAATTATTGCCGAGATGACTGCAACCACTCGAGCTGGGATGCAACGTTACACTTTCCCTGCAAGCGACAGTGCGTACATTGTTTTGGATCTCGATCATGGCATCGAAGACAAAACAACCGAGACCATGATTGAAGTCGTCGACAACAAAACGATTTCAGGTTACAGGAGATCCCGAGGTTGGGCCAAAGACCAGATTGTTTTTTTCCATGCAGAATTCTCAGAGCCATTTACCGATATGGTATTGGCTGATAGCAAATCGAACAGGTTGAAAGGCAATTCACAATTTTCTACTGAAGGCCTAAAGGCAGCATTCCGTTTCAAGACTGCCAAAGGGAAACAAGTGCTTGTCCGAACCGGCATATCAACTGTTAGCAGGGAGAATGCCAAACTCAACTTAAACACAGAGCTCAACAACTGGGATTTCGAAAAAGTGATGGAAGCCGCTTCCGCGTCCTGGGATCGAGAGTTGTCCCGTATTAATGTCAAAGGAGGATCAAGCGATCAGCTCAAGGTGTTTTACACTTCATTGTACCATTGCATGATTCACCCGAACATCATGTCTGATGTGGATGGCCGCTATCGCGGGATGGACAACCAGATTCATACGATTGAGAAAGGTAAAATGTACACGGTTTTTTCCCTTTGGGACACTTTCCGTGCATTACACCCACTATTCACCATTATCGATCCAGAGAGAGCACAAGATTTTGTAAGGTCACTACTTGCCAAATTCAAAGAGTCTGGGTCATTACCTGTTTGGGAGTTGGCAAGCAATGAAACCGGGTGTATGATAGGATACCATTCGGTACCGGTTATCGTAGATGCATACATGAAAGGTTTGAAGGATTTTGACACCACCTTGGCATTAAACGCTTGCATGAAAAGCGCAATGATGGATCATCTAGGACTGAAATTCTACAAGAAGACCGGATATATCCCTGCCGATAAGGAAAACGAGTCAGTAAGCAAAACATTGGAATACGCCTATGACGACTGGTGTATATACCAAATGGCAAAAGCGATGGGTAAAAATGGTGAAGCCAGAGTTTTTGAAAGAAGGGCAAACAACCATTTGAATGTATTCGACAAAAGCTCCGGATTTGTAAGAGGAAAGAAAAACGGAAATTGGGTCAGCCCATTCGACCCATATGAAGTAAGCGGCATATATACGGAAGCAAACGCCTGGCAATACAACTGGTTCATGCCACATGACATCAATGGAATGGTTGATCTGGCAGGAGGCATCGATAAATTCACAACAAACCTAGAGACATTATTCAGCGCGGAAAAAAAACTCACCGGAAGATCGCAACCTGATATCAGTGGATTGATCGGACAGTACGCCCATGGGAACGAACCTAGTCACCACATGGCTTACCTGTTCAATTACACCGCAAAACCGTACAGAGCGGCAGAAATCACCCGAAAAATCATGGACGAGTTTTATACCACCAAACGTGATGGCTTGATTGGCAACGAAGACTGCGGACAAATGTCAGCATGGTACGTTTTTTCAGCTATGGGCTTCTACCCTGTTTGCCCTGGCAACAATTTGTACGACATTGGCACACCGCTGTTCGATGAAGTGATAATCAATCCCGGAAACGGCAAAACAACCACTATCCTTTCAAGTAGGAAATCAAAAGCCGACCGATATGTTCAAATGGCTAAAATCAACGGAAAAGAAACCGGACTTCAATTCGACCATGCCTTGTTAGCGGCAGGAGCGAAAATCAACTTGGAGTTAACATCTGACCCAAGCACTCATTTGAAATCGGCCGATTTAACAACAAAAACATTGAAACCCATAACCATGATACCGTTCGTTGAAAGTTGTGAGAAAGCGTTTTTCGATTCCTGTGTGGTTATCATGAGATGTCATACAGACAGTGCAGAAATCCGATACACTCTTGACGGATCAGAGCCCACAAGAAACTCAAGCTTATACAGCAAACCAATCACCATCAATCAATCGTTGAAACTACGGATGATTGCATACAGAAACGGCTACGAGAAGAGTGCTGTTGAAGAATTGGAGTTCATAAGACTTCCCTACAGAAAAACCGTAACCTACAAAAAAGAATACAGCCACAATTACACCGCCGGAGGTAAAAACGGGTTGGTTGATGGGATAAAAGGAGAGCCTAACGCCTTTGGTTCCTGGCAAGGGTTCTGGGGTGATAATTTCGAGGCCGTTATCGACCTTGGCGACCTTAGAACATTCAGCAAAATAGAAACAACTTTTTTACAGCAATATCCATCATGGATATGGCTTCCAACCGAAGTGACCTATGAAATTTCCAAAAACGGCTCCGACTTCAAAGAGGTATACAGAAAGAAAAACGGAATACCTCTTGATAAAGATGGGGCATTTGTGGAAGCATTTAAGTCAACCATACCAAACACCCAAGCCAGATACGTGCGTATAAAAGCGATCAACATTGGCAACTGCCCCAACTGGCATCCGGGCTCGGGAAATCCTTCTTGGATATTTGTAGACGAAGTGACTATCGAATAGATTATTCTATAAAATCCATTATTCCAATCGAGACTGGAATTGAAGATCCACGTCCGACTCGCCTGGTGCAAAGGAACCGTCCTTGACGCCAGGCTGGTGCTTCAACACTATTCGTGATGTGCCACTTGAAAGGCCTCCCGTTACCCATTTGCTTTGAAGCCCAATACCGATACCGTTTCCATCGAGATCCTGGTAGCTAGACACGATATTCACACCCGCATGAAAAAAGAAAAACATATGGTCGTCACCCTCTGCCAACACCTCGTTGGAGATGGTATCTATGGGTGATTTAGACTCATCCAATAGCAGTATGGATACGTTGTAAGTCTTTTGAGAACTGATTTGAATCGTGTCAAAAACGGTTGGAGGATTGCCCCCGTCGCCATCGATATCAGAAAAAACAAATTGCCGAACAGGCTCAACTCCTGCGCTGTCAACAAATGAAAGCTTAACAGTAGTAATCAACTCTGAATCATTTCCATCTGGTGGATTTTGCGGAGATGAATCATCCTTTTTACAACTTGAAACCAATAGCAAAGAGATCAATGCAAGAGATATTTTTTTTGAATGCAATTTCATGTTATTGGGTTTATAATAATCAATGTGGTTAAATTATCTTTTTTAATGTTGTCTGTCAACTGACCCAAATGTTTTACGAAGCCTGAGGGTGAAATTCAAACCTTCCTCATCTGCGAAATACCGGTAGCGGTTCATATAGTCACGATAGCTAATATCGAATAGGTTCTCAATAGATAATGATACGTTAACCGGGTGGGCCTTCACAATCCTCTTCATGAAAAATTCCATGCTAGTGATTGTATATGATGCTGGTGCGCTGACATAATCATCAGCAACACCTCTCGTCTGCTTGAACACATGATCAACCGAGCATCCTATCCCCCATTTTGTCATCTTATCCGCTGATGGTTTTTCCCAACTCAAGCCGAATTTAAGCTTGTCGGAAGGCATTTGTGAAATCCAAGCTTCTCGATCTTTGTTGTATGCACGCATTACTGAACCTCCACCTTGCAATTCTGTGGTGGATGTCAACTGTTTGGATAACTGCAAATCGAAACCATACAAATCAGCATCGGCTTGCATATACCGGAACGTGGGGAACGCCCCCCGTACTGTTAAGGTGGCGGGCTTGATCGGTTGCAGATAAACAAAACCATTGAAATTGGTGTAGTACGCTTCCAAGTCCAATTTAATCTGGCTGAAAAGAAAATGCATAAACGAAAGACTCGCGCCTAACGAGCGTTCCTCGCTGAGGTTCTTGCTACCAATTTCAACTGCGGCAGAGCCGTGGTGAAGTCCATTGCTGTAGAGCTCATTCACACCGGGCGGTCGCCATCCAGTTGATATCGAAAGCAAAACAGATGTCGAATCCGAAATATCCCACTTGCCGCTCAGCATCCCCGATAGAGCACGGTAATCGAATGGGTGTTATTGGCACATCAACGTTAAGTAATGTAAATGTAACTGGAACAACAAATCTTGGTTCTTTATCAGCAGGTTCATCAAGCTTAAGT
>JALRAP010000038.1 GCA_023262505.1 Bacteroidia bacterium | reverse complement strand
ACCCGCAGTATCATCGACGAACCCCGCCGGGGGAACGCGGTGAACGCGTAGCCCAGCAGAGTCGGCTGGCCGGCGCGGGTAGATTCTTGGTTGCTCCGGCTGCTGGCAGGCGCTTCTACGCCCTGCTCGTCCACCAGTCCGAAGTCCCACCAGCCGTGGGTGCTGGCACCCGATTTATCCCAACTGAGCCACACGCCCAACGACGGCTCGCTCGTGGACATCGCCGGCCCGGCGTCCACCTTTAGCTTCCGTTGCCAATCTGCCGGCAACCGTCGCGCGAGCGGATGCCACCACGCGCCGGGGCGGAAGTGCTCCTTGCCGTAGCTCACCGCTTCAAGCCGCAGCGTGGAGCCATCCGGCAACGTAGCCACTTGCGCCGCACGCGGCTTCATTGAGCTGGCGACCTGCAACACCACCAACCCGGTGAACAGCATGACGGCGGCGAAGATGCCAAGGGCGCGTTTGCTCATGACGAGGCGAAGTTTTATCAAAGTCGCCGCGCGGGGGCGAGCGTCCTCGCGGGCCGCGCCCGTGATGGGGACACTCCGTCCCCAAGCCGGGTGATGCAAAACGCATCGGGGACAAGAGTGTCCCCGCCACGCTCACTTCCCACTCGCCGCCGCGATCGGCTGCGCTACGCTGCGTTCGTGCGAATCCCGTTTGAAATACTTGGGCTTCAAGTGCAACATCCAATTCGGTCGTGAATACATCATTCCAAAACCTTTGGATCCACGATTGATCACCACAGTTGCTCCAGCAGTAGCCAAGGCTGCAATTGCTTCAGGTGTTGCCCGACAAGAAATTACCAATTGGGAGGCTTATGAAGAAGAATTGGGCAAGCGTTTGGGGCACGATAATAAAGTCACACGTATCATCACCAATAAAGCTCGCCAAAATCCAAAACGAGTTGTATTTGCAGAAGCCGACAATTATAAAATCCTCAAGGCTGCGCAGATCGTGCGAGACGAGGGCGTGGCGCACCCTATTCTTTTGGGCAATCGAGAAAAGATTGAAATGATCATGCATGAACATGGCCTAGATTTATCCGAGATGCCGATCATTGACCCGCGCAAAGAACAAGAAAGCATAGACAAGTTCGGTGATTTGTTTTTCAAGAAGCGGGCACGTAACGGCTTCAACACCTATGAAGCCCGAAAAATAATGAGGGAGCGTAACTATTACGGAGCAATGATGGTTGAGACCGGAGCAGCCGACGTACTCATCTCTGGTTTAACCCGCAAATACGCCGACATCCTAAAGCCTGCACTTTACATCATCGGAACCTCGGAGAACACTCGGAGGGTAGCAGGTATGTATATCATGATCACTAAAAAGGGGCCGATATTTTTTGCCGACACCACCATTAATGTGAATCCAACTGCTGAGGAGTTGGTGGAAATCACTTTGCTGACCGCAGAGGCTGTTCGAAAATTCAATCTCAAGCCCCGCATTGCCATGGTGTCGTTTTCCAATTTCGGTTCGTCCAAAGATCCTCAAGCCAAGAAAGTACGACAAGCGGTACAGATGCTTCACGAAAAACATCCAGACTTGGTTGTGGATGGTGAGATTCAAGCCAATTTCGCATTCAACACGCAATTATTGGCAGACAATTTCCCCTTCAGCATGCTAGCTAAGGAAGGCGCAAACACCTTGATTTTCCCGAATTTGGATGCAGGCAATATCGCTTATAAACTTCTTCAAGAGGCTGGAGAAGCTGAAGCGATTGGCCCAGTGTTGCTAGGCATGAAAAAACCTGTTCACATTTTACAATTGGGTAGCTCGGTCCGGGAGATTGTCAATATGGTGACTATTGCCGTGGTAGATGCTCAAGGCAAGTCGCAGTCCTGAATTTTTAACTAGACCAAGATGTTTTCTTACTTAAACGGTAAAATAAAGAGCCTAACACCCACATCCTTACTTATTGAAAATCAAGGAGTAGGGTATCAAATTCAGATTTCTCTTCAAACCTATTCGGCATTGAAGGACCGAGCAGAAACCTTGATACACACCTTTTGTGTGATAAAGGCTGAAAATCAGTCTAATTCCTTTTTTTCAATTTATGGGTTCGCCACCGAAAACGAGCGTCAGCTTTTTCTGCAGTTGGTAAGCGTTTCTGGGGTAGGACACAATACGGCTCAATTGATATTGTCATCGTTCGAGCCCGATTATCTGGTTCGAGTTATTGCCTCGGGAGATGCTGCTACCATCATGAAGGTCAAGGGTATAGGGGGTAAAACCGCACAAAGGATCATCATCGATTTAAAAGACAAGATTGGCAAAGGGTTGCCAGAAGTATCCCTTTCGGGGATCGCCGTAGGCAATAACGTGAGTGATGAAGCGTTAAGTGCTCTTATGACCCTCGGATTCAACAGGGCGGCGGCAGAAAAAGCGTTGATGAAATCAACCAAAGACCTTGGCAGTGAAGCCAAGGTCGAAGATCTCATCAAGAGTGCGCTTGGACACCTCGCATCCTGAGGCATTTTGCCTCTGTGAAAGTTGGTTGGCTGAAGGTTTTTTGTAGTAATTTGGCAACTTAAAGTTTTCGGATGGCGTATAAACGGATTCATTCCGTTTACGTCTCCCAAAAAATGTATTTGTGCGACTTAAAAATTTTCTGAAATATTGTTTGGCCACCGGCTTGGCCATGCCAGCTATTGGCATTGTTTTAGGAGGCAGCGCTGTCGTAAAACATCATTACAACCATACCGAAAACAACCTTACAACGGATGTGGTTCTATCTGTTCCTGATACTGGGAAGAAGAGTGAGCCAAAGCTTCCATACCCATTCGAAGACAATTTAACGGACCCTTTGTCTAACAAACCAGTTGAAAGCCCCCTTTACCTATCCGACCCATCCAACATTCGTCTGAATATCGACTACGACGACAAGGAAAACCAATATAACATCTCCGAGAAAATCGGTGACCGCTATTTCCGCAGCCCATCCTACATGACTTTCGATGAATTTGTAAGAAGCGAATTCAGAAAATCAACCAAAGACTATTGGAAGGAAATCACTGGTTCTGCCGACGGAAACAACAAACGAAGTATCATACCCAAGATCTACGTGGGCGGACAAGCGTTCGACCGGATTTTCGGTGGAAACACCATCGATATTCGCCCGCAGGGATCCGCCGAACTAACCTTCGGTCTGAATGTATACCGAAACGATAACCCTGCTATTCCTGAGAAGCAGCGCCGTAACACCACATTTGACTTCAACGAGAAGATTCAAATGAATGTAGTGGGTAACATAGGTGAGAAAATGAAACTCACCACCAATTACAACACTGAGGCCAGTTTCGACTTTGAAAACAAAATGAAACTCGAATACACGGGCCTCGAGGACGAGATCATCAAGAAGATCGAAGCCGGGAACGTGTCGTTACCTTTATCCGGATCACTGATCCAAGGGAGTCAAAGTCTTTTCGGAATCAAAACACAATTGCAGTTCGGCAAGCTGAAGGTTACAACTGTCATCTCGCAACAAGAAGGCCAGTCCTCCACCATTGATGTCCCACCTGGAGGAGGACAACAGTCCAACTACGAGATTCAAGCTGACCAATACGAAGCCAACAAGCACTATTTCATCTCAGGCTATTTCAAGGACAACTACGATAATGCCCTGAAAAACCTCCCCATCATCAATTCACCCGTGAACATCACCAAGATGGAGGTGTGGATTACCAACAAGAACAACAATACGGAAAACACCCGTGACATTGTTGCTTTCATGGACCTGGCTGAATACAATATCTTCAGTAACGCCTTGGTTTCACAAGGGACTTCGGTTTATCCTTCCAACGATAAATCAAACAATCTGTATGCGTTGATGAACACGCAATATCTGGCCGCGCGCGACATCAACAATGTATCACAAAGTCTAGATCCTTTAGCTGCTCCTCCGTACAACTTCGCACCTCAACAGGATTACATTCGATTGGTTGGCGCACGCAAGCTGAACCAGAACGAATTCACTTTCCATCCGAAGCTCGGATTCATATCCTTGAACCAGGCACTCAACTCGAACGAGGTACTGGCCGTAGCCTTCGAGTACACCATTGGCAATGAGGTTTTCACTGTTGGTGACCTTACCACATCGGGAGTGAATGCCCCCAAGGCTCTTTTTGTGAAACTCCTCAAGAGCACCAACATCAACCCTAAGCTTCCAACTTGGGATTTGATGATGAAAAACGTTTACTCATTGGGTACCTTCCAACTCTCAAGGGAGAACTTCAGGTTGAATGTTATTTACAACGACAACTCTGACGGTCTTAAGAAAATCAACTACCTGCCTGTTCCTAGTACCGAGGTTCAACTCAACGGCGCGCCCATCATACAGGTGTTGGGCCTGGATCGACTAGACCAACGCAACGACCCATATTCCGATGGTATCTTCGACTTTGTAGAGGGAGTGACTATCAATTCCAACTCGGGCAGGGTTTTCTTCCCCGTAAGGGAACCTTTCGGAAGTTATTTGAGAACAAAATTCACCGATCCCAATTTGGCTAACAGCTTCGTGTTCGAACAGTTGTACGACAGTACTCGAACCGCGGCACAGCAGCTACCTGAATTAAACAGGTTTTCTTTGGTAGGAACCTACCAGAGCTCATCCAGTTCTGAGATTTACCTAAATGCCATCAACATCCCACAAGGATCAGTAGTAGTAACAGCAGGAGGCGTTCCTCTCCAAGAAAACATCGACTACACGGTTGATTACAACCTAGGCCGTGTAAAAATCATCAACGCAGGCATATTGGCTTCCGCCACACCCATCAAAATCTCATTGGAGAGCAACTCACTTTTCAGTATACAATCCAAGTCGCTTTATGGAGCTCGTTTCGACTACATGGTGAACAAGGATTTCAATTTGGGTGGAACATTCCTGCACTTGAACGAGCGACCTATCACCCGAAAGGTTAATATTGGTGATGAACCCATTCGTAATACGATTTGGGGTGTTGATGGAACCTATACCACCAACTCGGGATTGATCACTAGGCTGGTCGACAAACTTCCTTTCATCGAGACTAAGGCCGAATCAAAAATTACCGTTGCCGGTGAGTTCGCCAACCTCATCCCGGGTACGTCTCGAGCTATCGGAAAAAGTGGCAACGCCTACATCGATGACTTTGAAGGAAGTCAATCCACCATCGATATCCGCAACCCAGGAACCTGGTTTACTGCTTCCATTCCACAAGGACAAGCCAACCTATTTCCTGAATCGGTTTTCAATGACTCACTCATATCCGGTTACAACCGTGCCCGTCTAGCTTGGTACAATATCGACCCTACTGTATTCTACCGCAACAACAACAGTCTGCTTCCGCCAAACATCACATCTGCTGACCTCTCAAACCATAACGTACGTGAAGTTCTAGAGACCGAGCTTTTCCCCTTCAAACAAAACCAAACGGGCCAGGCTACCAACATCAACATTCTGAACCTCGCCTATTACCCTTCCGAAAGGGGTACCAACAACTTTGATGTTGCCCCCACTTCTTATTCCGCGGGTATCGATAACAATGGCTTGCTGAACGACCCTTCAACCAGGTGGGCCGGCATCATGCGCCGTATTGAAACCTATGATTTTGAAACTTCGAATGTGGAATTCATCCAGTTTTGGGTGATGGACCCCTTCCATGACGAGTCGCTGAACAATGGATCCGGTGGAAAATTATACTTCAACTTGGGTGATGTATCGGAAGACATCCTTAAGGATTCTTACCGTGCATTCGAGAACGGACTGCCATCTCCCACCAACAACGCCACAGTAGACTCGACCAATTGGGGATTGGTGCCGAACAATCCTAGCATCGTAAACGCCTTCGATAACGATCCTGCGTCACGTGCAGCCCAGGACGTTGGTCTTGATGGATTGTCTACCGACAACGAACGTACCTATTTCAAATCGGCTTTCCTCGACCAAGTGGAAAACACTTTCGGTCAGGCATCGCCTGCATACGTTCAAGCCAATGCGGATCCTTCATCCGACAACTTTCAATATTTCCGAGGCACCAATTTGGATAATGCAAGTGCCGATATCCTTTCGCGCTACAAGCGTTTCAATGGAACCGATGGCAATTCCAAAACATCGGAACAGTCGCCTGAACCGTATGCCACTTCGTCAACAAATATTCCAGATGGCGAAGACATCAACCGCGACAACACGATGACCGACTTCGAAAACTATTTCCAATACGAAGTCAACCTCACCCCCGGTCAAATGGTGGTGGGTACGAATTACATAGTAGACCAGATCACCACATCGGTTAAGACAGCGGATAATACCATCAAAAACATCAAGTGGTACCAGTTCAAGATTCCTGTGAATTCGCCTTCAAATGTGGTAGGTACCGGAGCCGATTTGAAATCGGTGAACTTCATCAGGATGTTCATGAAAGATTTCGACTCTCCCATGGTTTTGCGTTTCGCTCGTCTGGAACTTCTTCGTGGTGAATGGCGCAAATACCAATACTCGCTTTTGTCAAACGGTGAGTTCATTCCTGTTGACCCTGGAGCCACGCCTTTCGATGTTACTGTGGTGAATCTGGAAGAAAATGGCGACCGGACTCCAATCCCTTACGTACTGCCTCCTGGAATTGATCGCGAGGTAAACGCCAGCTCAACCAACCTACAAGAGTTGAACGAACAATCCCTGAGCCTTAAGGTTTGCAATTTGGAAGACGGCGATGCAAGAGCCGCTTACAAGAACACGCGCTTCGATGTGCGGAATTACAACAAGATCAAAATGTATCTCCATGCCGAAGATGGTGGGCTCAGCGATGAGTTGCAAGATGGAGAGGTAACAGCGTTCGTGCGTTTGGGATCCGACTTCGTTAACAATTACTACGAGTATGAGATTCCACTCAAGATAACCCGCTTCGGTGCCACCATCGATACTGACATCTGGCCAGAGGCAAACAACATGGAGATCGATGTTGACAAACTGATTAAGGGGAAATTGGCTCGGAACAATGCTTATGCTGCAAACGGAAATCCTTACAGCATTCCTTATTACATCGGCGACGGAAACCGCAAAATCACCATCGTAGGTAATCCCACCTTGAGCGAAGTGAAAACCATCATGATTGGTGTGCGGAACCCTAAAAAGGAATTGGTACCAGGTGATGACGGGTCATCCAAATGCGTAGTGCTTTGGGTGAATGAGCTTCGAATGAATGACTTCGACAACAATGGCGGATGGGCCGCCAATGCGCGTGTCACGGCGAAGTTGGCCGACCTTGGCAATGTTACGCTATCCGGAGCCCGGAGTACCGACGGATTCGGCAGTCTAGAGAGTAAATTGAACAACAGACAAAAAGAAAACATCTCACAATATGATTTGTCGACCTCACTTGAGTTCGGACGTTTTCTTCCACAAAAGGCTGGTCTTTCCTTGCCGTTGTATTTCGGAATTTCCGAGTCGTTCAGCAACCCGCAATACAACCCATTGGATCCGGACGTACCTTTCGAGTTGGCACTTGACGAGATTGACGACCCCTCTAGGCGCAGCCAATTGAAAAAAATCGCACAAGACTACACAAAGCGCCAAAGCATCAACCTCACCAACATTAAGAAAAGCAAAACGGGAGGTGGGAAATCGCGCATTTGGGACATCGAGAACTTCAATCTTTCGTTGGGATACACGCAGGTATTCCATCGCAACATAAATCTAGAATTCGATGACCAACGTGATTACTTGGCAGCTCTTGGATATAACTACGCCACACAACCCAAGTATATCACTCCATTCGGGAAACTTAAGCCGCTGCAAAAATCCAAATGGTTGCGCCTTGTGAAGGATTTCAATTTCAACCTTGTTCCTACCAACCTCACATTCCGTACCGATATAAACCGTCACTATGGAGAGACCCAAGTAAGGGACTTGTCTGAGTTCTCATTCAAGCAGCCCATCACTTTCAATAAGATCTTCACAACATCTCGACAGTACTCACTGCAATACGACATTACCAGAAGCATCAAATTCGATTTCAATGCCAATAACCTCGCCAATATCGACGAGCCATTTGGCAAATTGGATACAGAAGAGAAGAGAGACTCCGTGAGGAAGAATTTCTGGAATTTGGGACGAAATACGGATTACCGTCAAAACGGCTCATTCAGCTATAATGTTCCTCTGAGCAAATTACCATTGACCGACTGGATAGCGGTAAATGCCAAATACATGTTTGATTACCGTTGGCAAACCGGTCCGCTCTCTATTATACCGCAAACAAATGCTCTTACCATCAACCCTGCCATCGGTAACACTATCCAGAACAGTAACACAAGACAGGTCAATACCACACTTACTTTCACAACTCTTTACAACAAGGTACCTTATTTCAAGAAACTGTTAGGACCGAAGCCTCCAAAAACAACCAAGCCCGCTGCACCTGCCAAGCCTGCCGCACCTGACACCACTGGAGGCAAAAAGCCCAAGGTAAAGAAACAACGTCAATACACCACTCTTGAGAGAGCTATTGCCAAGGTGTTGTTCAGTACTAAAAATGCAAGCTTGAATTTCAGTGAAACTTATGGTACCATCCTTCCCGGTTTCAATCGCACTTCCGAATTGTTAGGTATGAACATGTACGATGATGAGAACGGAGATATGAACTTCGCTCCAGGATTGCCTTTCGTGTTCGGATCACAAACAGACATCCGATCACTTGCTGCAAGAAACAGGTGGCTTACCACAGATACTGTTTTCAACGGGGTGTTCTCACAAACCTATACACAATCCATTACCGGAAGGGCCACAATTGA
The DNA here is from genome assembly GCA_023262505.1 of Bacteroidia bacterium. GTDB lineage: Bacteria > Bacteroidota > Bacteroidia > AKYH767-A > OLB10 > JALRAP01. Next base: position 14,274 of record JALRAP010000038.1, on the reverse strand, counting down.
ACCTGTTGACGGGTTAAGAGCCGAATTAACCATCAATAAGAGTTACGCAAGAAGCTCATCGGAGAATTACCGTGCCACATTGACCGGAGAATACCAACCATTCACTCAGCGCGAAACCGGTAATTTCAGCATGTCGTTTATCGCTATCCGAACCGCTTTTGCCAAAGACCGTAAAGATTATAGCTCTCCTGTATTTGATAATTTCTCGGCCTTCCGTAAAGAGATATCCTTGCAATTGGGTGCCGACAACCCGCTTTCTATAGGATTGGATTCTGCCGGATATGCAGATGGTTACGGAGCCACTTCGCAGGAAGTGTTGACTTATGCGTTTTTAGCTGCCTACAGTGGAAAAACCCCAGGCACTACAAAGTTCAGCGCCTTCCCGAAATTGCCACAGATGAACTGGCGAATCACTTATGACGGGCTTTCGAAATTGAAGTTTGCACAAAAGCTGTTCCGTAGCGTTAACATAAGCCACGGCTATCGCTCCACTTATGGTATTGCCTCATTCAACACCAGTCTGCTTTACAAACAAGATGGCAGTGCGCGTGATTTGGGCAACAATTTCATCCCAAAAGAGGAATTCGGAGCAGTTACCATTACAGAACAGTTTTCTCCGCTTATCGGTGTAGATGTGAATTTCAAAAACAACAAACTCACTACCCGTTTCGAATACAAGCGTGATCGCAATATTTCACTTTCTTTCACCGACATCCAGATTTCGGAGGTTAAAGGGCAGGAGTATGTGATCGGTGCCGGTTACCGTTTCCGCGACTTCAAGCTGCCATTCGGATTGCAAAAGAGCAAGAAGAAAAAGGGCGCCACCGGCAACGACCTGAATCTTACCGGCGACTTCTCGCTGCGTAAAAACAGCACCATTATAAGAAGGCTTCAGCAGAATATTGATCAGCCTACGGCAGGGCTCACTATCCTATCGTTCAAATTGGCGGCGGACTACTCGGTAAATGAGCGATTCAATGTTCGCCTGTTCTTCGACAAAACCATCAACACGCCCCTTATATCCACATCCTTCCCAACAGCAAATACCGCTGCAGGAGTGAGTGTGAGGTTCACATTGGCACAATAACGGGCAAAACATTACTTTTGCCTTCAAATTAACTCAACATTCAAAATCATGAATTTCCCTGCAGACCTGAAGTACACCAAAGACCACGAATGGGTACGAATCGAAGGAGACATCGCCACAGTTGGCATTACCGATTTCGCTCAAAGCGAATTGGGTGACATCGTATATGTTGACGTCAATACCGTTGGTGACACAGTTGAAAAGGAAGCGGTTTTTGGAACGGTGGAAGCTGTAAAAACGGTTTCCGATTTGTTCATGCCTGTTTCCGGGGAGATTTTGGAGTTGAACGACGGTTTGGAAAGCACTCCAGAGACCGTAAACAAGGATCCATATGGTGGTGGTTGGATGATCAAAATTCGTCTTTCAAACCCAGCCGATATTGATGGCTTGCTTTCCGCTGATGCCTACAAAGCCCTAGTGGGAGCCTGATAGCAATCCATTTCCTGCTGCGACGGAAAACAAATGCTGAAGTTTTTCAAAGCGCCTTTAATCTGGGCCATACTTATATGGGCCTTCAGCAGTATTCCCAATACCGAACTCCCTGATTTCTCTTTTTGGAGGATCCTATCGGGAGATAAACTGATCCATGTTTTCCTTTACGGTGTATTGTCGTTTTTGTTGGTCGGTTCCAGCTTGAAACAGCACATGTACCGTCGTATACGCTACAATGCCTTCCTGTTTACCTTGGTTTCGACGTCCTCATATGGCGTATTGATTGAGCTGTATCAGGAGTTCATTTTGACTGATCGGTATGGGGATTGGGCAGATGCCTTGGCCAACCTTGTAGGAGCCTTTCTTGGTCTACTTTTATTTAAAAGCATTTTCAAAGATTACATCCGATAAATAATCAGAGGAGCGTAATGAAACACGAAGAGCCACACGACAGACCTTTCGAGAAGTTTTCTCCGGAGTATGAGATGAAGTTAAAAGGCACTGCGGAATTTTTGGAGGCGCCCCAAAGTCGCCGATACAACCTTCGGTTTGCCATTCGGGTTTTCTGGGAGATGCTCAAGGGTCTGCGTGCACTTCACTTCGCTGGACCCTGTATCACGGTATTCGGCTCGGCTAGATTTAATGAAAACCACCCCTATTACAAGAAGGCCTATGAGTTCGGTAAAGCCATTTCTGAAATGGGCGGAACTGTAATGACAGGTGGTGGACCAGGAATCATGGAGGCTGCCAACAGAGGTGCCTTTGAAAATGGAGGTAGATCCGTTGGTTGCAACATCGTGCTTGCACACGAACAGGAACCAAACCCATACATGCATCGTTGGGTAATGATCCGTTATTTCTTCGTGAGGAAAGTATTGTTGTTAAAATACTCTTACGGTTTCGTGGTGATGCCCGGTGGGTTCGGGACTATGGATGAGCTTTTCGAAACATGCACCTTGATTCAGACAGGAACCATCCGCAATTTCCCGGTGGTGGTTTATGGAACCGAATACCATGAGCCATTGCGCAGGTTCTTTGAAAAGATGATGGCTGAAAAAACCATCAATGAATCCGACTTGCAACTTGTTTTGTTCACGGACGACGTTCAAGAAGGCATGGAGCACATCCGCAAATACCTTCGCGAGAACTATTACCAGAAGCCCGTGAAGCCATTGCCATGGCTGTTTGAGCGTAGAAATAACAAGAAAAAGTAATCAGTCCTTGGTGAAGTAATCCTCAGACTGGTAAATCCCGGTCGACTGCTTGCGTATTTGCATAAGCACATCATTGGCCAAAGAACTGGCGCCGAAACGGAAATAGTCTGGCGAAAGCCAAGCGTCGCCCAATGTTTCGTGTACCATTACCAGATATTGCAATGCAAGTTTTGCTGTGGAAATTCCTCCAGCAGGCTTCATCCCTATCATTTTCCCGTGATTGAAATAAAAATCACGGATGGCCTCTAACATTACCAAAGTGACAGGCAATGTTGCGGCTGGCTGTATTTTGCCAGTGGAAGTTTTTATGAAGTCGGCTCCTGCATGCATGGCAAGATCACTGGCTTGACGGACGCGGTCCAGCGTACCCAGTTCGCCCGTTTCCAAAATGACCTTGAGATGGGCCTTGCCACAGGCTTCTTTGACAGCGGCTATCTCATCGAAAACAAAATTGTATTCGCCTGCAAGGAATTTACCTCTTGAGATAACCATATCGATTTCGTCGGCTCCTTCGGATACGGCGAATTTAGTTTCACGGATTTTGACGTCCCGAGTAGACATTCCACTCGGAAATGCGGTTGCTACTGCAGCGACTTGAATTTTGGTGCCTTGTAATGCCTCCTTGGCTATGGAAACCATGTTTGGATATACACATACGGCAGCTACAGAGGGAATATCCGAAATGGTATCATCTGGACGGATGGCCTTATTACATAATTGTCGCACCTTTCCAGGGGTATCTTTCGCGTCCAATGTTGTGAGATCCATCATGGAGATAGCCATTTTCAAAGCGGCCATTTTGGAGGATGACTTGATACTGCGTTTGGTAAAACGGGAGACGCGTTCCTCTACACCAATCTGATCAATGGGTGGTGCAGAGCTTACTATTGATTTTGCAGATGCCATTGCGCTAATTTATGAAATCATGCGAATGACCTGATTAAACCCCATTGAATTTTGAACAATTCCCTAACTTGGCAGAAATGATTCTACGCTGCTACGCATCCACCCAGGAAATAACCGGTAACGATACCCATGAAATAGATACCACACCGGAGAACGTTTCGGTGCTCCAAGAATGGTTGATTGCGAGATGGCCTGATTTGAAACAAGTAACATTTTCGATTGCTGTCAACAGAAAAATAATAAACGACCTGAGCCATCCGATCTCAGAAAATGATGAGGTTGCCTTGCTTCCACCATTCTCGGGAGGATGAAGCGATTGACGATTGACGATTGACGATTTACAATTGACTAATTATTATAGATTTTCTCTCACATGTTGGTAGATGGCTTCGGGCGGGTACACGATTATTTGAGGATTGGGTTGACGGACAGGTGCAATTACCAATGCCTGTATTGCTTGCCTGAACCTGAGTTTCATCAAGGTTGTTCTAGTCATTCAGGTGACCGTATGTCCGCTGAGGAGATTGTAGCTATCGCCTCACAATTCGTTTCACTCGGAGTAAATAAAATACGTCTAACGGGCGGCGAACCTCTTATCCGCAAGGATGCTGGAGATATCATGTTGGCACTAGGACGGCTTCCTGTCAAACTTACTTTGACAACCAATGGTTCGCGCATCGACCATTTTATCGATATAATGCATGAGGCAGGAGTTAAATCGGTTAATGTAAGCCTCGACTCGCTTCGCAAAGAAAATTTTCACAGACTTACTTTGCGTGATGACTTTGAAAAAGTGAAATCCAATATTGATTTGCTGATAGCTCAGGGATTTGAAGTGAAAGTGAACATGGTCGTGATGAATGGATACAACGACCATGAAGTTGTTGATTTCGCGAAATGGTCGCAAACACAACCAGTACACATACGATACATTGAATTCATGCCATTCCCCGGGAATCGTTGGAGACCCGAGAAGCTGATCAGCCTTCAGCAAATCCTGGAAATGATCGAAGGCGATTCAGGAAAATTGGAAAAGCTAGATGATGGCCCTCATGATACCACACGTAAATACCGAATACCGGGAGGCAAGGGTACCTTGGCTGTAATCAGCACCATGAGTGCTCCGTTTTGCGATGGGTGCAACCGTTTGCGCCTTACGGCGGATGGCAAGATGCGAAACTGCCTATTTTCTAAAACAGAGACCGATTTACTGGGACCCTATCGAAACGGGACTGATATCGTTCCGCTCATCCGTCAATGCCTTCAAGGCAAACACCGCCAACTTGGGGGAAATAGCGGCCCGGAATGGGGTTTGCATGAGACGGAAGAGCAGCGCAGAACCATGATGGGAATTGGCGGATAGCGCATCAAAAATGATATGGCAAAACCTACCTGTAAATTTTGCTAAGGATGCTGTCGCCTACTGCGTACCTATAATGACTGATCTCGTAATAGTTGAACTTGTTATCGGTGATGGCATTCTTTCCTGAAAAATCATACAGATTATCGCCGAAAACATTTTTAAGAAAGCCAATGTCGGCTGGATTGAATTTGGTTTGGTCGTATAAAGGACTCAATACAACTTTGTATCGGGTTTTATTTTTTTCCAAGATCCTTTTGATTTCCCGAAGCATGAATTCATGTTGAAGGTTGATACGTTGAATTGAATCGGTTTTTTCGCCGGTTCTCTCATAAAAAATATGCGAACGTTTAGAATAGTATGCCTCTTCGTTCGCTTTCAACTCCTCCTCTTGATCCAGTATGGTTGTCCCATTAGTGACCGTGTCGTAAACGACTCTTCTGTTCTCAATGTAAACTGACATGAAAGGTTTGTAAACACCTAAAGCTTGGAACGCATAATAATTGAATAAGAATTTGGGACTGAAGTAGGCACGCAAGAACTCATACTGAAAAACTAAACCGCTTTCTCCAGAGATGGCAGGGTGCTTGATGTACAAATGTCCTTCGTGATTCGCATCGTGTCTGAAAGCGAAGTCCCTGCATAACACGATAAGCGCGTTTTTCAATTCCACCTTTTCACCATCTAGGTATTTCAACTTGCGGTAAATTCCATAGACAGACTCACCAGCTGCGTCAAATACGAACACATTGCTATTGGAATCCAAATACCGGCTCCAGCTTTCAGGCTGATAAGCCATAGTTCGGGAGCTACCAAAAATGAATGAGTTGTATTTATACTTGGGGTATTGCTTGATGAACATGGTTGTGGAAACGAAATCCCGGTTGGCGAATACCCGGGAATATGAGTAATCATCATAAGACCTCAAAACCTTGAAAGGATCGTTGTAGGCATATAGAAAAATGAACAATGCCAATAGGACCAGAATCGGGCCCAAAAACCTAATTAGTCTTTTCAAAAACGGGTTCATGGCTTTAGAATTGAAAATAAATAAACTCCTGTTCCTCGCCAGCAAAAACGAAAATGGCGATGATGATCAAATAATACATCCCCCAACGTAACAATCGAGGCCATTTAAGTCCCAGGTTAGCGATGGCGTATTGGTTTTCGCGGCCAACCCATTCGACGAACATGAATATGCCAGTTAAGCACAACACCACAATGGCTTTCCAAAACTTAGGAAATTCCGGAAGCGAGAATAATGTTGATGAACACATTTCTGAGATGAAATCAAATGCATGGCTCAAGTCAACTGCGCGAAAAAATATCCATGCGAAAGCAGCCATCAAAAAAGTAGTGATAATGGAAAATAACTCCTTGAAGTTCGGGCAAAATTTGCCTTTTGCAACAATCTCCATGTTGTTTCGGTTGGTGCCTGATATGATGGATGGCATGATATAAATCGCATTGAGTAACCCCCAGACAATGAAAGTCCAATTGGCTCCATGCCAAAAACCGCTTACCAGAAAAATAATGAAAGTGTTTCGTATGCTAATCCACTTGCCTCCTTTACTGCCGCCGAGGGGAATGTATAAGTAATCCTTGAACCAAGAAGAGAGCGAGATGTGCCAGCGTCGCCAGAATTCGGCAATGTCTCGTGAGAAATAAGGGAAAGCAAAATTCCGAAGCAACTCGATACCGAAGAGTCTAGCCGTTCCCAATGCGATATCGGAATATCCAGAGAAATCGCAATAGATTTGGAACGTGAAAAATAATGCTCCAAGAACATGGGTGCTACCATTGAAACTTGCCGAACTATCGAAAATCATATTGGCAAATTCAGCACAGTTATCGGCTATGACCACCTTCTTGAATAAACCCCAAAGGATTTGTCGGAGACCGTCAACCGCTTTTGTATAATCAAATTCTCTTTTTTGCCGAATTTGAGGCAGTAAGTGAGTAGCTCTTTCTATAGGACCCGCCACTAGCAATGGGAAAAAGCTGACGAAGACGGAATAATCAATGAAATTCCTTTCCGGCTTGATTCGGTCCTTGTATAGATCAAATACGTAGGAAAGGCCATGAAAAGTATAGAATGAGATACCCACGGGCAGTACCACTTGCAAGGTGGTTGGATTTGTTTGAATGCCCAGCAACGCTAATCCATCAGCAAAAGAACCAACGAAAAAATTGTAATATTTGAAAACACCGAGGAATCCTAGGTTTATGATGACGCTGATCCATAACCAAGATCTCTTGACTGACTTATTCGAGGCCTCGTGGATTTTAATGCCTGTGTAATAATCCAGAAATGTGGAAAACACCAATAAGAACATGAACCGCCAGTCCCAACAAGCATAAAAGAAATAACTGGAAACAAGCAAGAGTACGTTCTGCAAACGCAAATTGCGCTTTGTCGCAAACCAATAGAGGAAGAAAACTATTGGAAGGAAAAGCGCGAAGCTAATGGAGTTGAAAAGCATAATATCTCAAAGCTTCGAATTAACCATTGGCGTTAAATGTCCATTGAATCAGATGCCTCACGAAAGTAATAACAATAATGTGTAGAGTCAAATCACAGTTTTAATTGGCTTTTTATGAATTGAGAAAAAACATGATCCTCCAATTTATAATTTTTGCTAAGAAACTTATGTATAAAAAAGACCTGGATTAAAAACCGAAAAACAGACTCAGCCTTTGAAAAGCTCTAAGACTGTGATCTCAGGCAAAATCCCAACACGACCAGGGTATCCCAAGAATCCAAAACCCCGGTTCACATACAAGTGTCGGTCCTGCGCGGCATAGACGCCCGCCCAACGGGGATAAACGTATTGCGAAGGACTCCACTTGAATCCTGGGATCTCAACGCCAAACTGCATACCATGCGTATGTCCGGACAAGGTTAGATGTACAAGGTTTTCAGTTTTCAAGGTGACTTCATCCCAATGAGATGGATCATGTGAAAGCAGAATAGTGAACTCCTCGTTTTTAACGCCATGCAAGGCCTTTGACAAATCACCGTATTTGGCGAATCCGCGCCTGTTTCCCCAGTTTTCGACTCCAGCCAAGACGATGGATTGGCCATCTTTTTCAATGCGAGTATGACTGTTAAGCAGCATTTTGAACCCCATCTGCTTCTGATGCTGCAAGAGCTTCTCCATGTTCTGCCGCTTGGCATCCAACGAGGGCCATTTCACATAGTCTCCGTAATCGTGATTACCTAAAATCGAATATTTACCAAACCGAGCCTTCAACGAACCAAAATGCTCCAACCACTCGTCTAATTCATCAGCCCTGTTATTGACGAAATCACCCGTGAAAACCAACAAATCACTTTCTTGCTTGTTGGCCAATTCTATTCCTCGTTTAACAGCGTCTAAGTCATCGAGGCTTCCACTATGAATATCTGATAACTGGGTGATCCGAAAGCCATCAAAGGCATCCGGGAGGTCTTTAAACTTGAGACGCACTCGGTGAACGCGGTAGTCGTATTTCCCCTTTATGGAACCATAAAGCAATCCCAGAAATGGGATAGCTGCAATTCCAAACGCTATTTGACTTACAAATGTGCGGCGTTCAGGAATGAAATCCTTGGGTTCAGAAAAACCGAAAATTTTTTGTCCGAATGTGAAAAGCCCAGCCATACCTCTGCCCACATCTTCCAATCCTAGAACTGCAACTACAATCAGTTTGGGAACGATGGATATGACAATCATGCTTAATACCCATCCAACGTTCTTGCTCGGACCCTGCTCGAACTTGCCGATGTAACCAAAGTATAGGATAATTGCCAATATCAAAATATCGACACCCCAATAAAATATGTGGGTGGTTTGAGCTGCCAGTGGTGACCATTTGGCTGTAATCGTGCGCAAACCGAAAAATGCGTACAGATCCAACAAGAACCAGACTACTATCGGGATAATGAAGCGGAACATGATAATTATACAAATTTAATGCAGAAATGGGCCATCAACGTGGTTTCATAAACAATAACCTATCGAAGTTGTTTAGGTCTCACAAGTCGATCCATGGCATAAGTGAATGGTTTTTCCAACAGAGCTCCAATTAATTGCACTCAAAAAAGCGATAAAATTTTAATTATCGGTATCTTGCCGACTTTATGCTTCATTTCAACACCCACATAATTGACCCGAAAGCGGACTGGGTGACTTTTGTTCACGGGGCTGGTGGGAGCAGCAACATCTGGTTCAAACAGTTGCGCGAATTCAGAAAGCATTTCAACTTGCTGCTGGTGGACCTTAGAGGTCATGGCGGATCGAAAAAATCAGTTTATGAGCACAAACAGAAATACACGTTTGAGGCCATTGGAGATGATATCATTGAAGTATTAAACCATCTTGGAATTCAAAAAACACACTACATCGGAATCTCACTCGGCACCATAATCATTCGTGAGTTGAGTGAGCGGTATCCTGAACGCACATTGAGCATGATTATGGGCGGTGCGGTTATGAAGTTGAATTTCCGTGGACAAGTGCTTATGCGACTAGGCTTGGGCATCCATACCATAATCCCATATATGACGTTGTACCGATTCCTGGCATTTGTGATCATGCCCCGGAAAAAGCACCGTGAATCAAGGATACTATTCATTCAAGAAGCGAAAAAGCTCTATCAAAAGGAGTTTGAAAAATGGTGCCGATTGCTTTCAGGTATCAATCCGTTACTGACACTTTTCCGAATAAAAGATTTAAGGATTCCCACATTGTACATCATGGGTGAGGAAGATTACATGTTCCTACCATCCATTTCGAAATTGGTGAAAGACCATGAATCGTCAACGCTATTTATAATTCCGCAATGCGGCCATGTCGTTAACATCGAAAGACCCGATATTTTTAATGATAAGGCAATAGCATTTATCCAAAAGCAACGCTGATGCATGAGTACCCGACTACCCATTTCAACTTCATTAAACAAATAAGTTGCTTCAAAGAAATTAATTTTTGTTTTTCTTGTTGCCAATAATCGCACCGATTGCTGCACCAACACCGGCCCCAATTCCTACACCCAATCCATGATTATCCAGTATTACGCCCAGGCCTATACCAGATGATATTCCAATAGCCAGGCCAAGCAATACATAGTATTGAATGCTTTTTTTATTCGTCGACTGTTGATCCATGATTTTGTTTTTTTAGGGTTCTTTTATTACAACTAAATTACAAGAGTATACCAAATAAATAAAGAGATTTTTTGTTCATGTGGGTATCACTATTTCTTCTTGGGTTTGGGAAGATACTTCTCCTCATAGAGTGCGATCCAGTTCTTAGCACTCATTTTTTTCATCAGATCGCCAATGAGCTTGTAGGGAATGTCGTCCATTTTCTTGAATCGTACACAGCTTTTTCCGATATCCAATTTCTGTTTGCAATGTTTGGGATACTCACCAACGAACCAATCATACAATTCTTGATCGGCATAAATGCCCATGTGGTAAAAGTTGATGGATCCTTTCTGGGAAGCAATGCCTGCGAAGGGCAAAGGCTCGGCCGGCTTGCAGTGATAACCTGCCGGGTAGAGCTTGTGCGGAATCACATACCCCAATCCACCATAGCTGATGGCCGGCTCGAATCCTTTTGGTAGGTTCTTGACAATTGTCTGATGCAGCTTGTTAAAAGGCTCCAACCGATCAGGTGGTAGATTGGATAGGATTTCTTCAACTGTTGAGCCGTTGGGTTTCATGAGAAATTATTATTAATTAAAAAACGATTTTGGTTTTGCGAAACGGTATTATGGCTCGTAATAGGTGTCTTCACCATCGCCGCATACTCCACACATTCCTCCTTCCTCATTACAATGTTCACACTTTGAACAATCTGTACAAGAAGAGCAATCTTGCTCGCCTGAACACCTTCCACCCCTGGATCTTGAACATGATACACAAAGTGCAATAAATATGATCACAAAATATTTAAACTGATTTTTCATAGGAGCGCCAACCAATGGTTTACATAAATTTTATCTAAATTTAAATCTAATGAATATAAAATCAAAATCCCACCTTGAATGTTGCTGTGGTTTGTCCAGAGACTGCTCTCAACAAGTAGATCCCACGGGGGATAGTACCAAAATTTATGGTCCACGATTGAGTAGCGGATTCCTGTGCTATCAATTTGCCGGACAAGTCGTACATCGATAACTGGAAATTACCATTGTGACTTACAGTAATTTCTTCATTAACATGATCCTGTTCCATTACAAAATCGTTTGCGAGTCCGTCCGTTTCTGCTACAGATGATGGTATCGGACAACTAAACCTCCTGAAGAAATTCCAAATTTCGGCGCTTGCGCTAATATCCCTGTTAATGGCTCCTAGCCCGCCAAATGTGGAACTTGTACCCGGCCATTGGTGTCCGCCACCAATCACCTTGTAAAGGTTCACCTCGGTTCCAGCGGTGCAAGGAGCATACACACTTTTTTCCACGGTGGAGTTGTCTTGGGTATTGATATCAGGTAGCAGTTGAGCCTGCGGTGGAGTGGCGCAGCTGTTTTGACCAACCCACAATCCAATCACATCAGCCACCGATTTGCCTCCTTGTGCACTGCCATTGTAGCTTACGATGGCATCGGATGTGCCATGAATCTGCATCACGGATATATCGCGAGCAGGTGCACAGGCGTTGAATGCATTTACGCTCATGGTGCCTGAGACAGAGGCCACGGCGGCGTAGCATCTTGGCGATTCACAAGCAAGGCGATGACTCATATAGCCGCCAGCCGAAAAACCGCAACTGAAAACCCGGTTGGTGTCAATGTTGTAAAGGGCATACAAGGTATCCGTCAAAGCAGAAATAAATCCAATGTCATCAGCCGTAGAACCGCCAGTCATGCCTGAATTGGTATTCCATGCATTGCCAACTCCGTTGGGATAAGCCACGATAAACTCGCCAGTATCGGCAATGGCGTTGAATCCCGAAACGCCCATAATCGCGGAAGAGGTTTGTGTGAACCCATGCAGCACAAACACCAAGGGCCACGAATCGCCAGGTTGGTATGCAGCAGGCACATATACGATGTAATTACGAGTTATTCCGTTGTGCAATATTGATCCATTGGTCTGAGCCAAGGAAGCAGATGATGGCACCATTAAAAGAAGCAATAATATCTTGTAGTATTTTTTCATGAAATGCTCGCGTCAAAATTTTATTTGAATTTACAGATCAAAAATAATGTTTAGAAATAAAATAAAATAGCCTTGGCAAGTAAAATATTTGAAGCAATTGGGAAATAAATTTGATAATTTTAAACCGTTAACAAGATAAAAGTGATCCACCATCCTTCCGAAGCCATCCAAGCCATAATACACAGCCTTAAACCAAGAGGCGTGATGACGATTTCAGTTGAAAAATCACTCGGATTTGTTTTGGCTAATGATGTGAAAGCGTCGATGCATTCACCCGCATTCGATAACTCGGCGATGGATGGTTATGCGTTCCGTTTCAGCGATTGGATAAGCGGAAAACCACTAAGCATATCAGGAGTATCATCCGCAGGGAAACCCTATGCGAAAAGATTAACGAAGCTCCAAGCCGTTCGCATTTTTACAGGCGCCGCGATTCCAGCTGGAGCCGATACCGTGGTGATGCAAGAGAAAACCAACATCCATCAAAACACTTTGTTGGTCGCAGATACCGCACTGAAGAAGGGAGCCAATATCCGTCTCGCAGGTTCTGAAATACGAAAAGGGAAAACCGCTTTGGCTAAAGGGTCTGTACTCAACCCATCGGCATGTGCATTCCTTGCATCCATTGGCATCAGGCAAGTACGTGTTCATACAATCCCTTCGTTAGCTTTGATCATCACGGGGAACGAGCTGGTGAAAAACGGAAAATCCCTGAAGCCCGGACAAATCCATGAATCAAATAGCATAGCGTTGCAATTGGCTTTGAAACAGGAGGGGATAAGTAATATTTCTGTGCACCATGTACGCGACCATGCCGATGCAATGCACCGGGCGTTTCAAAAAGCCATTGCCAAACATGATGTGGTCATTTTCACAGGAGGAATTTCGGTAGGTGACTACGATTTCACAGAAGAAGTGTTTGCCAAAAACCGTGTGAAAAAGGTCTTTTACAAATTGAAACAAAAACCCGGTAAACCTATTTACTACGGCACCACCAAAGGCAAAGCCGTGTTCGGTTTGCCAGGAAACCCCGCCTCTGTAATGACCTGCTTTTACCTGTATGTGATTCCCGCATTGCGCACACTAAAAAACCATCTCGACAAGGAGCTACCCAAGTTACACTTGCCGCTGGCTCATGATTTCATTCGCAAACCGGGCATGACGGCTTTCCTGAAAGCACACACCGATTTGAAATCGGTACAACTACTCGAGGGACAGGAATCCTACATCATGCGATCATTTGCAAAAGCGAATGCACTAGTGGTGCTGGAAACTGAACAAGGTGAAGTCAAAACGGGAGCAATAGTGGAAACCATACTCCTTCCTTAATCCCATTTGAAACAGTTACAATGGATTTTTCATTCCTGATATTGCTGTTATTGGTTGCCATCCTCTATTCCAGCGTGGGGCACGGAGGTGCCAGTGGTTACTTGGCATTGATGGCCCTGTGGGGATTCGCCCCCGAAACCATGAAGCCGTGGGCGCTGGTACTCAACATTTGCGTGTCGCTGATCGCTACCTTTCAATTCCTTCGCTCCGAAAAACCGCATTGGAAACTTTTTTTAGTCCTAATTGCGGGCAGCATTCCGGCAGCCTACCTCTGCGCATCCATCCACATTGAACAGGAGCTTTACAAGAAATTACTCGGCGGATTGGTATTGTTTCAGTCGACAAGGTTGCTGGGATTTTTACCCTCAAAATCCTCAACCGAAACCAAAAAACCAAAGCTATTAGGGGCACTTGTTGTCGGGACCGCTATCGGAATGCTATCAGGCATGATTGGCATTGGCGGAGGAATCATACTCAGTCCGCTGCTGATACAACTTCGCTGGGCCAACATGAAACAAACGGCACTGCTTTCGGCAGGATTCATTTTTGTAAATTCAATTTCCGGACTAACAGCCCTTGCTCCCAGTGCTGAAATGCTTAGCCACGATTTATTGTTGGCTCTTGCAATCGCCGTTGGCGGAGGCATACTTGGCGGATGGCTAGGAAGCACCAAGCTGAATCAAAAAGCTATGCGAATCACCCTTGGTGTTGTGTTACTGATCGCAGGCGCAAAGCTGCTATTGGGCTGACTTCAATATGCGCTTCGTATCTTAGCACTTCATGGAAACTAAGTTAT
>JALRAP010000037.1 GCA_023262505.1 Bacteroidia bacterium | reverse complement strand
GGTTTGTCCACCCACACCACTAAATCCGTGACGCTTTACCACGCCTTGGAAACCTTTACCCTTAGATGTGCCGATTACCGCACAGAATGAACCTTCAGTCAGGATTTCAACGGTTACCAAGTCGCCTATATTCAGCTCCTTTTCGAAATCCGCGAACTCCATAACCAACCTCTTTGGGGTGGTACCGGCCTTTTTGAAGTGGCCTTTCAACGCAGCGGGAGTGTTTTTCTCCTTGCGCTCACCGAATGAAAGTTGAACGGCAGCATAACCATCCTTTTCGGATGTTTTCACCTGAGTAACTACGCAGGGGCCGGCCTCAACCACGGTGCAGGGAATGTTCACACCTTCTTCATTGAAGATGCTGGTCATCCCTATTTTTTTTCCGATCAAGCCTGACATTTTATTTCGATGTATTAATTACGATTTGTGATAATTTAAATTTGGAACCAACTACACTTTGATCTCTACTTCTACCCCGCTTGGCAATTCCAACTTCATCAATGCATCGACAGTCTTTGCAGTAGAGCTGTAGATATCGAGAAGCCGCTTGTAAGAGCATAACTGGAACTGCTCACGCGCCTTCTTGTTTACGTGAGGGCTGCGCAATACAGTGTAAATCTTCTTCTCGGTAGGAAGTGGAATGGGTCCGTTTACAACCGCTCCGGTAGACTTGACGGTCTTAACGATTTTCTCAGCCGATTTGTCGACGAGATTGAAGTCGTATGACTTCAGTTTGATTCGGATTCTTTGGCTCATATTGGGTATAAAGAACGATTAGTCTATTTGGGTGTTCAGGTATTATCAGTTAGCTGCGGCCTTGCCCTTTGATTTTGCAATCACCTCTTCAGCGATGTTACGTGGAGCCTCTGCATAGTGAGAGAATTCCATTGTAGAAGAAGCACGGCCGGAGGTAATCGTACGAAGCTGAGTTACGTATCCGAACATTTCTGAAAGTGGAACCTTTGCCTTTACAACCTGGGCTCCAGCTTTGGAATCCATGCCTTCAACTTGTCCACGACGACGGTTCAAGTCACCTACTACGTCACCCATGTTCTGATCAGGAGTGATTACTTCTAATTTCATGATCGGCTCCAACAAAACAGGCTTACAACTTGGCAAAGCTTCGCGGAAAGCGGTACGAGCACAAATCTCGAATGACAAAGAATCGGAGTCAACATTATGGTATGAACCGTCGATAAGACGAATTTTGAGTGATTGAAGCGGATAGCCAGCCAATACACCATTAACCATGGCAGAACGGAAACCTTTTTCAACAGCAGGAATGAATTCACGTGGGATGTTACCACCTGTGATCTCATTCACAAACTGCAGACCGGCATTCTTATCAGTAGGCTCAAAATCTGAATCAACAGGGGATGCAACAAACTTAATGTCGGCGAACTTACCACGACCACCGGTTTGCTTCTTATAAACCTCACGATGCTCGTAAGTACCGTTAATAGCTTCCTTGTAGTTAACTTGAGGAGCACCTTGGTTAACCTCAACCTTGAACTCACGCTTCATGCGGTCAACGATGATCTCCAAGTGCAATTCACCCATACCGGAAATAATGGTCTGGCCTGTTTCCTCGTCGGATTTGACACGGAAAGTAGGATCCTCTTCAGCCAATTTACCTAGGGCAACACCCATTTTATCTTGGTCGGCCTGGGTTTTGGCTTCAATCGCCAAACCGATTACAGGCTCTGGGAAATTCATTGCTTCGAGAACTATTGGAGCGTTCTCAGCGCACAATGTATCGCCGGTCTTGATGTCTTTAAAACCAACAGCCGCACCGATATCACCAGCCTCGATGAAAGGAATCTGGTTTTGCTTGTTGGCGTGCATTTGGAAGATACGTGAGATACGCTCTTTGTTTCCTGAGCGTGTGTTCAACACATAAGAACCCTCATCCAAATGACCTGCATAGCAACGGAAGTAAGCCAAGCGGCCAACATAAGGATCGGTAGCGATTTTGAATGCCAAAGCCGTGAAAGGCTCCTTAGCATCGGGCTTACGAACCACTTCCTGCTCTGTATCAGGATTGGTTCCTTTGATATTTTCCTTATCAAGTGGCGAAGGCATCAATTCCATAACCAAGTCGAGCATGGTTTGAACACCTTTGTTCTTAAAGGATGAACCGCAAACCATTGGAACAACTTTGTTTGCAAGGCAAGCCTGGCGCAAAGCATCCAATATTTCACGCTCTGAAATCGAGTTAGGATCTTCAAAGTATTTTTCCATCAACTTCTCATCGAACTCGGCGATTGCCTCGAGAAGCTTTTCGCGCCACTCCTTAACCTCGTCCAACATGTCATCTGGAATTGGAACTTCGGTAAAAGTCATGCCCTTGTCTTGCTCGTTCCATACGATTCCACGGTTGTTGATCAAATCAACAACACCTTTGAAATTGTCTTCGGCACCGATTGGCAATTGAAGTGGCAATGGATTTCCACCCAATACCTCACGAACCTGCTTCACCACGTTCAAGAAGTCGGCACCGGCACGGTCCATCTTATTCACGAAACCGATACGGGTTACATTATAGTTGTTAGCAAGACGCCAGTTGGTTTCCGACTGGGGCTCTACTCCATCAACGGAAGAGAAAAGAAATACCAGACCATCCAATACACGCAATGAACGATTCACCTCAACGGTGAAATCCACGTGACCGGGGGTATCGATGATGTTTAGTTTGTACTTTTCGTTACGATAGTTCCAAAAGCAGGTGGTCGCCGCCGAGGTGATGGTAATACCACGCTCTTGTTCTTGTGCCATCCAGTCCATGGTTGCTGCACCATCGTGCACCTCACCTATCTTATGAACCACACCTGTATAATAAAGAATACGCTCGGTGGTAGTCGTCTTTCCCGCATCGATGTGGGCGGCGATACCGATATTCCTTACGTACCTGAGGCTTTTAACGTCTTGTGCCATTGGGGTCTTTTACTTGTCTACTGTTTATGATCTAAAATATTTTAAGCCCTGAAGTGAGAGAATGCCTTGTTAGCCTCAGCCATCCTGTGCGTATCGTCCTTCTTCTTAACGGCAGCACCTTCACCTTTGGAAGCTGCGATGATTTCGCCGGCTAATTTGTCGCGCATCGACTTCTCATTTCGTTTGCGGGCAAACATGATAAGCCATTTCATGCCTAAGGCATTGCGACGGTCTGGACGAATTTCACTTGGGATTTGGAAGGTTGCTCCACCAACGCGACGACTTTTCACTTCAACAGTTGGAGAAATATTGCCCAATGCTTTTCTGAACATTTCCAACCCGTTTTCCTTTGTACGGTTTTCAACCAACTCGATAGCATCGTAGAACGTCTTGAAAGCGGTACTCTTTTTACCGTCATACATCAAGCTGTTCACGAAACGAGTAACCAAGGTATCGTTGAACTTTGGATCTGGAAGCAGGATTCTCTTTTTTGGCTTAGTTTTCCTCATGACAGGAATTTATGGGGAATGTTATTAATCTATTTTGAATTACTTTTTACCCTTGGTTGCAGCTGCGGCTCCTGGCTTTGGCTTCTTGGTTCCGTATTTGGAGCGGCGCTGGTTACGACCTTCAACACCCGAAGTATCCAAAGATCCACGGATGATGTGATAACGTACCCCTGGCAAATCCTTAACACGACCTCCACGAATCAACACGATAGAGTGTTCTTGGAGGTTATGTCCCTCACCAGGGATGTAAGCGGTAACTTCGAATTTGTTGGTCAGACGAACCCTTGCCACCTTGCGCATTGCAGAGTTTGGCTTCTTAGGAGTAGTGGTGTAAACACGTGTGCAAACACCTCTGCGTTGAGGGCAAGAGGTTAGTGCAGGGGACTTACTCTTGTCCTCCAATTTGATACGTCCTTTTCGAACTAGTTGCTGAATCGTTGGCATTGTGCGATCTAGTATTAATTTTTCGGGGCTTGGAAACCCCCTTTTTTGGGAAGGGCAAAGGTACAAGATGTTTTTCAATTTTCAATCAGCACTTTAAAAAAAATACTCAACTTGACCTGCGAGTCATAAAAACACACTTATATTATTGTATTTCATTGCGTTAACACCATCTATCAATAATTATTCCAATCCAAATTCTGTTAAAAAAAATCAAATAGCTGAAAATCATGTGATAAGACCCGATCAACCACGGCCCAAAAACATTGTGATAAAAAAGCCTAATTTGGCGATAGATTTAAACGAGAGTAAAAGCCATGTCCCAAGCGCGCTTTATTTTGGTTGTTGACGACGAGCCCGATATGGAATTGCTGATTCGCCAGCGATTCAGGAAGGCCATTGCATTGGAAGAAAAGATATTCCATTTCGCAGGCAATGGAGCAGAGGCATTGGAAAAATTGATGGCGCATCCGGAAATCGAACTAATGTTAACCGATATCAACATGCCTGTAATGAACGGTTTGGAACTCTTGCAAGCCTGCTCCGACCGGCAATTACCAATCAAATCCATTGTGGTTTCCGCCTACACGGATATTCTAAACATCCGGACCGCCATGAACCGTGGCGCTTTTGACTTCATTACTAAGCCGATAGATTTTGTCGATTTGGAAACCACTGTTAATAAGACCTTTAATGCAATTGATGAGTCAAAATTGGCTAAGGATGCCCTTGTGCAAAGGGATCAGGCAGTAATTGACAAAGAGAAAGCCCAGTCCTCCGAAAGATTCAAACAGCAATTTCTGGCCAATATGAGCCACGAAATCCGAACGCCAATGAATTCGGTAATAGGCATTACCAACCTTCTTTTAAAAACAGAACTGTCTGATCAACAGCACAAATACATTTCAATGATCCAAGCTGCATCGGAACAGCTGATGTCCATAATAAATGATATCCTAGACATTTCAAAGATTGAAGCCGGCAAAATGACCTTCGAGAAAATCGACTTCAATATCAGGCAAGTCATTGAAAACGTCAGAAACATGCTGATTTTCAAAGCCCAAGAAAGGAACTTGGAGCTCAAGCTGAATGTACACCCAGATATCCCGGCCTCCCTTGTGGGCGATCCCTCAAAACTCGCTCAAATCCTAATCAACTTAGTAGGTAATTCAATCAAATTTACTCATGAAGGATTTATTGAAATAAAATGCGATATAATATACAATTCCAGTACATTATGTGATATTGAATTCAGTGTAACTGATACAGGAATCGGGATCGCCCAAGAGAAATTAAGTTCTATTTTTGAAAGCTTTACTCAAGCGAACAGCGACACCAGCAGAAAATACGGCGGCACTGGTCTAGGCCTCACCATCTGCAAACAACTCGCAGAATTGCAAGGGGGAAACATCGGCCTAGAAAGCAAAATCGGCCTCGGCACCAGGTTCTTCTTCAATATCCCTTACGAAATCGGCACTTCTAATAATCATAAAACGTTATCCGATAGTAATTTAAATAGGTTGAGTCTCACTCCAAGCACCCGAATACTCCTTGTTGAAGACAATGATTTCAATAAAATCGTAGCCGAAGACACCATATTGGAGCAATATCCCGGGGTACAAATAGAACATGCCTCCAATGGCATTGAAGCCGTGGAAATGGTAAGCAAAAACGATTACGACATTGTACTTATGGATATCCAGATGCCCGAAATGGATGGCTATGAAGCCACTCGAACAATTCGTGCATTAGGCAATAAAAAGGCCCAAGTCAGGATCATGGCAATGACCGCAAATGCGACTCCTGAAGAAATTTTAAAATGCTTTGAATCAGGAGTTAACGAATACATTTCTAAACCATTTGTTCCAGAAGAACTTTTTGAAAAGCTGGAAACTCAAGTTGCGGCAGGAAAGGCCTGAACCTACAAAAATCAGGACTTGCCGTCTTTTACCCCTGAGGACTTCCGCTTGTTTATCTCGTCCCTGATTTTAGAGGCCAATTCGTAGGCTTCGTCCTCCAAAGCTCTATTCAGGGAATCATTCAACTCCTCTTCGCTGAGTGATGTAAACTCGCCTGACTTGGCTCCCACTCCAGCACGTTTTGCCGGCCTTGGCTTGGGGGAAAATGGCTGAGATGACTCCGCAGCACTTGGAGGTAAGGCCTTTGACTCTTGATCTTCCTTTCCATCTTTCACAATGCCAGCCTGATCCAAAATTGAACTGTAGGTGTAAATAGGACAATTAAAGCGAACTGCTAAAGCAATAGCATCCGAGGTCCTAGAATCAATCTCATGCGTGTTAACCCCATCACTGAAGACCAAATGAGAGAAAAATACACCCTCTCTTAGTTTATAAATTACTACCTCTAGCATTTCAATATTGAAAGAAGTAGCAAGGCTTTTGAACAGATCATGAGTAAGTGGCCTGTTAGGAGTCATATGCTCCAACTCGATAGCAATCGACTGAGCCTCAAACATTCCAATCGCAATCTTTAACATCCTTCGCCCATCGGCCTCAACCAACTCCAAGGTGTAAGCACCATGTTGATATTGGCTTGGCGAAAGAGACGAAAACTCGAGGCGAACTTTATCCATCAATTATGGTCAGAAGATGTTATAACCCTAAATATACAAAACATATTGCAGGTTTTCAAGTTTTTATGCGGCGTTTGACTTGAACTTCCGGATGGATTCAATGAGTCGTGGTACCACTTCAAAGGCATCCCCTACAATACCGTAATCGGCAGCTTTGAAAAATGGTGCCTCGGGGTCTTTATTGATAACTACAATCGTCTTCGACGCGCTAACGCCAGCCAAATGTTGGATGGCTCCTGAAATTCCGATGGCGATATAGAGGTTCGGACTTACTGCAATACCGGTTTGACCAACGTGTTCAGAATGTGGTCTCCAATGTGCATCTGAAACGGGTTTGCTGCACGCTGTGGCAGCTCCCAGCAAAGTGGCTAACTCCTCAACCATACCCCAGTTTTCAGGCCCTTTCAAACCACGACCGGCCGAAACCACTAACTCGGCTTCTGGAAGAGAAACCTTGTCGGAGGCCTTTACTATCTCCTGAACCATCTCAGCAAAACCATTGTCATCAACAGAGGGAGAAAACTCCTCAGAAACAAAATCCACCTTCTTCTCCACAACCTTGTAGGAGTTTGGCACAAGGGAAATAACTTTAATAGGGCTTGTTACAGACACATCGGCAAAAGCCTTTCCAGAGAATGCGTTCTTACGCACAACGAAGCCATTGCTCGTGTCGGGCAAGGAAACAGCTCCATCAACCAGACCAGCCGAGAGCCTTACAGCAACACGCGGAGCCAATCCTTTACCAGAGAAGGAAGCGGCCATAACCACCACCGATGCATCCACGGATTTAGCTGCGGCGCTTATGATGTGTCCGTATGCGGTGTTCACAAAGTTTTTGAGCTTATCTCCGGAAACATGAAGCACCTTCTGAGCTCCATATTTGGACAACTCGGAAAGTGATTCAGTTGTGACGTTACCAATTGAAATAGCGACCAAATTGGTGCCCAACATTTCTGCAATAGAGGCCCCGTAGGAAAGAACTTCATATGTGGATTTCTTGAAGCTTCCTGAGGCGTTTTCGCAGTATACTAGTACAGACATTTGCTTGGGATTTTATAGTGTTATCAGATAACCTTTGCAATGGTATGTAACATGCCAACAAGCTGATCGGTTTGATCGGACTCAACCAATTGAACCTGACTACGGGCAGAGGGCTTGTCGTAACCGAGCACGGTGGTGAATGAAGGAACTTCGGATGGGTCAACTACCTGCAAGGGTTTAGTACGGGCCGACATGATTCCGCGCATATTAGGGATACGGGGTTCAGCCATGCCCTCAGTGGCACTCACAACAATAGGTAGCGGACAATGAATCACTTCTTTACCTCCTTCGATTTCCCTCTCCAAAACAGCTTTGCCGTCGATAATGTTCAAAGATTTGCAGATGGATACAGATGGCGTATCCAATAACTCACCAAGCATTGCGGCTACTTGTGAACCGTTGTAATCGATTGACTCCCTACCAGTCAGGACCAAATCATAGTTTCCGGACTTGGCAAAAGCAACGATTTGGGATGCCACAAACCAAGCATCACGAGGCGCAGCGTTAACTCGTACCGCATCATTTGCACCTATGGCCAAGGCCTTACGGATGGTTGGCTCGGTGGAGGCATCACCGACATTAATAACCGTTACGGTACCGCCGGCTGACTCGGTAAGCTCCAAAGCACGGGTGAGCGCGATTTCATCATAAGGATTTATGATATACTGCAACCCGGCAGAAACAAACTCCTTGTTATCGGGCGAAAAATTTATCTTGGAAGTGGTGTCGGGAACGTTGCTGATACAAACCAGGATTTTCATTTCTAAAATGGTTTTTACGGGCTGCAAAGGTAGTAAATTAGGCCTTTTAAGAGGAATTTGATGACAGCGAAACGAATAGAATTGCTAAAAACATTCATATTGGAGGACCCATCCGACCCCTTCAATCATTATGCCTTGGCATTGGAGTATTTGAATTCAGGTGATTTTACTGATGCCAGGAAACT
The DNA here is from genome assembly GCA_023262505.1 of Bacteroidia bacterium. Classification (GTDB taxonomy): domain Bacteria; phylum Bacteroidota; class Bacteroidia; order AKYH767-A; family OLB10; genus JALRAP01. The sequence goes on along the minus strand of JALRAP010000037.1, from coordinate 16,630 downwards.
TTTCCAGTATGTTTTTGACAACCACCCCGATTACTTGGCGAACTATTATCAGTTTGGGAAACTTGAGGAATCTATGGGCAACCTTGAAGTGGCTTCAAAACTATATTCTTCAGGCATCGCGGTTGCTAAAAAAACAGGAGATTTAAAAACAGCATCCGAACTTCAAAGTGCCTTGGATTTCATGGAATAAAAAACGGGCACCCTTTTCTGGGATGCCCGTTTTGAATGGATTACTAAAACGTTTTACTGTTTAACGAATTTAGCTGAAACGTTTTTGCCAGCAGCGTTAAGTACTACGTTGTAGATACCCGACTGCAAAGAAGCCACGTTGATTGACAGCTTCTGATTTCCTGCTATCTGGAAACCACGGCTGATGTCCATCACCTTTGCTCCTTTTGCATCGAAAATTTCAGCGTAAACCTGTCCGGTTTTTTCAAGCTTATAGCTCAATTCGATTTTTTCAGCAGCAGGATTTGGGAAAACGCTCAAAGCCACATCAGCAGCATTCTCGCTCAAACTAGCCAAGGTGCCAGTAACCAAGATGTCATCCAATGAAATCAGGTTGTCATCGTCAGCATCGTGCAAGAAAGCAATGTAAATGGTTTGACCTTGGAATTGAGCAAGGCTGTAGGTGAATGGACGCTGCTCTCCGAAGTTCGCATCGCCAGCAGCGTTTGCAGGATCAGGCTGAATGTAAGTGCCGTCTTCTCCATGTACAAACCCTGTTGAGAATGTATAGCCACTGAAAGCAGGGCCCTGTCCGGTCAAATATTGTCCGGCCTGGAAAGCTACGTTCGTAAAGCTTGACTCATTGTTATCAGTAGTGGAAATCAATACTGAATAGCCATCCACATAACTTGGGGTTTGGCGAGGGGCAGATTTCCAAGACAACTGCGCGTTTGCATCAACGATTGTGATGGGAGGAGTCATCAACCAATTACGGTTTCCTGGAGCAAAACCTTGCAACCAAGAGGAACTGAACAAACAGCCATCGCTTGAATCAACGTCAGCGAAACCGCCGGAAGACCAGAACCACTCCTGAGGGCGACCATTGAAGTCAGGAATACCATCAGCATCCAGATTCACCCAAGTTTGGTCGTTGCCGCTATTGATAGGCAGGTAGCTAGCAGTGTTGTCAACATCGAAATTCTCGTACACCAATGTGTCATTTTGAGCATTAACAACGCCCGCCAATGACAAAGCACAAATTGAAAGAAGTAGTTTTTTCTTCATTTTTGGATTGATTTTTAGTTAGTTATGGTTATTTGTTGCAAAGCTAATCAATAATATCCTGAAATGGTTGATTGTTAGATGATACAAATCAAATGGCTTGGATGTACTCTCGTATGTAATCGGATTTTAGTTGAGTGCGGTATTGCATTATGAAACGAGGGTGGTCCAATACTATAATCTCTTTGAAAACGTTGGAGAATGAATCAAGACCAAGTAAAAATGAGGCATTCTTTTTGCCTAGGATTATGACTTTGTCGCGCCTAACATTCATTTTCATATGCCGCCTCAGCGACTCCCTGATCAAATCGTTTGATTTTTTAATTAGCATTGGAGCATCATAGTAATTGCAATTCTTGGTCCCATGCAAAAAACCAAGCGGACATACAGAGCTTAACAAAACCTTTTGGTAAAACACCCTCGGCCCTCCGATTGTTTTAATCATTTCGTGAATGAATGCACTAGACAGCTCCCTCCTTTTGTCCAGTTTATTTGATATCCCACAATCTGTTTCAAGCGCAACGGGGTCGGTGAAAGGCACTCCTGTTACTCCTGCCCCGAACCTTCCAGGATTGATGCCCAGCATTAAAACCCTTTCCTTTTCATCGGAGTAAAAACTATCACAAAAAGCCCTAAGAACCCTTTTGACTTCAGTATTGGAATATGGGTAAATGACAGAATATCCTTTAGATAAACCTAGATCGGGATCAAGCGAAGTCAAATACCCATAAAAGGATGAGGATGTCTTCACTAAATCACTTTATCTTGAATGACATTGTGGGAAAGGAAATAGCGTTCCCTTTGTCATCTGCAGCTTTTACGTCTTTCAAAATCAAAGCATCTCCGGTCATTCCCTTAGCAACGGCCTCACGGGCGCGAATGGGGATCCCTCCCTCACCCACTCCAAATTCACGATTCACCAAAGGCTTCATTGTGAAAAAATTCACCTGGAAAGTTTGCAGTGTATACCGCTTGCTGTCGTCGCACTGCACAATCAATGGTGATGTCTCACACCATTTGGTGAGCACTTCAAGTGTAAGCTCGTCTACCGCCTTTCCATCCAATACAGGCTTGCAACTTGATGGTGGACCGGAAATAACTTGAGACGAAACAATACCGAAAAACAATAAGGTGATCAGGATTAGAGCTTTTTTCATCTTGATGATTTTAGGTTGCAAATGGTTTAAAATTTATCGAGAACTTCCTTTACCGCATCCCTATGGATGGTAAAAGACATCATCTTTAATTTCACATAGTCGCTATGGTAAAAATAATACCCCTTAGCGTAAGGGTTGTTGTGCGCACCACTACCTGAGTCTTTAATCAAATACCAAGTACCGTCTTTTCTCTCTGCCCAACCAACCAAATGAACCGCGTGATCATCGGTGGTTGAACCATTGGAAAATCGCATCTGACGGGCACTTTCATCAATATAGGCGGAAGGAATGTCGTAAGTGGGAACAACTGCCACGCCAACGGTACCATAAATACCGGTCTCTGACACATCGCCACCAACCGCAATACTGTAGCCCTTCTTAACGGAGTTATCAATTATGGACATAAAAACATCCAAAGGAACGTTGTAGTAGACATCGGAATTCCACCAATTATCAGGAACATCATACTCAGCTTGCTTCCAGTAAGGCTTTTCCATCAAAGACATAAAATCAACATAGTTGTCCGGGTCGATTTTCAAGACGTCTTTCATGTATTGCATAGGAGAAATTTTCTTGCCTTTGTAATCGATTGAAGTTGGGACGGGCCCCATGTAATGATTCAAAATAGACCTGATAGTAGACTCCACAACTTGCTCATCCCAAGCAGCGGATGACTTAACCGAGGCGAGGTATTTTTTCATTTCTTCGAACATGGAGGTATGATCCAGGAACTGCTGGCCTGGTCGAAGCCCTGAATACGCTTCCAAGGGAGCCATCCCATACATTTTAGCCATTCGAGCAACCGCATTTGTTTCGGACCCTTCATCGAACAATGAAGCACCTCGGGTCCTAACGAACTGACGAGCCTTGTGGATGGTTTCATAGTAAACAATGTATTGTTCAGATAGCCGAACATCCAAGCCCGAAATCCTTTTCACTTCCGACTCGTAGAATGATGTGGTGGAAAAGCTCCAGCAAGTGTTTGTGGCGCCTTGCGAAACAGGTTTTCCAGACCATACGGTTTTGAATTCGTCAATGGACTTAGGTATGTCACGAGAGGAAAAATCCATTTTAAGAGTCTTTTTACCGGATGATGGTTGACCCTTCCTGAACATTTCCGTGCTTTGTTCAATCTGTTGATAGAATTTGTTTTCCGCATCAATGAAATTGGCCTTATCGCGAATGCTTTGAGCCGTGGCCATCAATGGAAGCAAAAACACTATTCCGAGGCAGTATTTAGAATTCATCAAGAAAATTTTTCAGCAATTATAAGTATATAAAACAAAATTACAGCAAGCTGTAGAAACAAGAAAGGCCGGATTATCCGGCCTTTGATTTATTCTATGAAATAACTCGCTTAGTTCTTTGGATCGTAGATCACATTGTTTCCGTCATGTTTGCCGGAATATATTCTGATACGTTCCTTTCGATCTGATTGAGCGCTAGCAGAACTAGATTCAGTGGCAGCGGGAGCGGCTTCAGAGGAGCTTTCGTCAATTGTCACGCGCTCATTGTAAACGGCGTTTGGATCAGAGTTTTCGGTTGTTGCAGGCTGCTCTGTAGCATCACCAGAGGTTGTTTGTGCACTTTCGTCTGTTTGAGCGAGGGCGGGAACGGCTAGGAAACAGCATGAAGCAACCACAGCCGATACAATAAACTTGTTGTTTTTCATTAAGTTAGGTGTGAGGTTTTAAAATCCAATTACAAATGTATGTCAATCACTCTATTGCTTTTTACTAATCTTAGTTTTGTCCAATAAAATATTGTTTAACTTTTCGCTAACAGATTGATTTTCTTTACTCTAATTTAATTTAGGAGATTATTTATGGTGTTTCAACGTAAAGTCCAATCTAATTGTTGCGCTTTATTTCATTCAATTTATTGATCATGGGATTTCCAAACTGAAATACAAATCGATAATTTTCGTTGACTGCCTAACTATGAACTAAATTTGAAGGCATGAAAACTCCAAGACCGTTTGTATTACTTCTTGTTGTTGCAATGTTAGGTCAAACTATTGCCGGGCACTCGCAATCCTTCAAAGTATTCAAAGGTGATACCATCAATCGCACGGATGCAAAAGGCTTGAAACAAGGTGTTTGGAAAAAGTACTATGAAAATGACCAGCTTTTCTCAAGTTCGGTTTTCAAAGATGGCAAAGCCACAGGCACAACAACCACCTACTACAAGACAGGTGAAAAGCAAAGTGAAATGCTACACCAAAAGGATGGCAAAACCTCATACATGACTATGTACTGGCCCAACGGTAAGAGAAAAGCCTCGGGTAAGTACATAGAACAAAAGAAAGACAGTACCTGGATGTTTTACAGTGAGCAGGACTCGTTGACCGCCATCGAAAATTACAAATTGGGTAAGCCCAATGGTATCTGGAAGGTATATTATTCCAACGGCAAGGTATCAGAAGTGACCACTTGGACAGATGGTGTCAAAAACGGAGCGTCAACCTCCTACTTTGCAAATGGAACGCTAAAGGCTGCCAGCAATTACAAGAATGGCTCTTTGGAGGGTGCATACACGATCAACCATCCAAATGGCAAACCATACATTTCGGGTGGTTATACAAAGGGACTGATGCAAGGCCTGTGGAAATACAACGCCGACAACGGAAATCTGGATTCGGTCCACACTTACATCAAAGGGGTTAGGCAATTGCCCAAAAATTAGTGTTGCTTGGAGCCTTTCACATTCAAGATTGACTAAATTCGTGGTCTACCCTCTGATTTAAAGTGAGTAAGAACGGAAAAATATTGGTTGCCATGAGTGGCGGTATCGACAGCTCTGTTGCTGCGATGATGCTTCACGATGAAGGTTGGGAAGTAGTCGGTATCACCATGAAGACATGGGACTACACTTCCTCCGGAGCTGGAAAGAAAGAGACCGGCTGTTGTAGTCTGGACTCCATCAACGACGCCAGAGAAATTGCCGTCAGCAGAGGATTCCACCATTACATATTGGATATTCGTGCCGAGTTTGGAGAATCTGTTATCGACAATTTTGTGGATGAATACATCTCTGGAAGAACACCTAACCCCTGTGTGATGTGTAATACCCACATTAAATGGGAAGCGCTCTACAAAAGAGCCGAGCTATTAGACTGCGAGTTTATTGCCACCGGGCATTACGCCAAACTGCGAGAAGAAAGCGGTCGTTATGTGGTCTCAAAAGGACTTGATCACACCAAGGATCAAAGCTATGTGCTGTGGGGTCTGAGGCAAGAACTACTTTCGAAGACATTATTCCCAGTTGGAGGATTTCAAAAGTCGAAAATCAGGCAAATGGCATCCGACTGGGGATTCAAGGATTTGGCCAATAAGAGCGAGAGTTATGAGATTTGTTTTGTACCAGATAACGATTACCGATCATTCTTAAAGCACCGTGTTCCTGGTCTAGCCGAAAAAGTGGATGGTGGTGAATTTGTATCCACGGATGGAAAACCTTTAGGCAAACACAAAGGTTATCCATTTTATACCATAGGACAACGCAAAGGCTTGGAGCTGGCTTTTGGTGAACCCATGTACGTGGTTAAGATAGTTCCCGAATCAAACACCGTAGTGCTTGGACGATTTGAAGACCTCGAAAAAAGTGAGATGGGAGTTCGAAATGTAAATACCATCAAGTACGAAACAATACCTTCCGAAATCGAAACCATTACCAAAATCAGATACAAAGACCCTGGTACACCCTCAACAATCAAGCACGAAGGCGATAGTGCTTCGGTAGTATTCCACAGGAATGTTTCCGCTGTAGCACCCGGTCAAAGTGCCGTATTTTATGAAGGTGAAGACGTATTAGGTGGCGGTTTCATCACGAAAGAAGTTGCTAAATGATAAAAAGCAAACTCATAAACTATTTACCCGTAGCACTATTGGCCTTGTTCACATCTTGTAAAGATGACAATGACTTCAAGCCAACTCCTGTGCAAGGATTGTATTATAATTACGTTCCAAGTGAAGTTGGTCATACGGCCATTTACAATGTGAACCTAATAACCAAAGATGAGTTCACAGGCAATCAAGACACCTCGAACTACCAACTGAAAGAATTGATTGAATCCGAGTTCATCGACTTAAGCGGCAGAAAAACCCAACGACTGGAACGTTATACCCGCGGCGACTCAACCCAGCCTTGGGTTATCAGTGATGTGTGGACCTCAAACCTGTTGTCTGACCGATACGAAAAGAAAGAGGAAAACATCACATACGTTAAATTGAGGTTCCCATTGGTTGATGGAAATGTTTGGAACGGGAACCTGTATAACAACCTTGATGCGCAGGACTACTCAATTACAGGCCTGAACTACTCATCCCTTCTGAATGGAATGAACTTTGATTCCACCCTAACTGTGCTGCAAAGCGATTATGAGGATTTGCTGGAGAAGAGTTTTGCCATTGAGAAATACGCAACTGGTGCGGGATTGATATACAAGGAATCCATTTTCATCAAAAAAGACTTTAACAACCCAGGCTCCATAAAAGCTCAAACCAATTACCGCCAGACCTTGGTGTCATATACAAACTAAAAGCCATGATCAAAAAAATACTTCTATCGTTTCTTTGTTCTCTACCATTTATAACCTTTGGACAAACAAGCCGTCACGTTGTGTTCTTTACAGACAAAAACAACTCCCCATACTCCGTTTCCAACCCATCAGCTTTTCTTTCCCAAGCATCCATTACCAGAAGGGCTAACCAAAACATCACGGTTACAACACAAGACTTGCCAGTTAACCCTTCATACATTACTTCTGTAGCTTCAACCGGGGCAACCATATTGAACAGATCAAAATGGTTTAATTCGGTTACAGTGGAAGTCGCTTCACCTTCCATGTTGAGCGCCATATTAGCATTACCTTTTGTTTCCGGATCGGCAAATGTGGGTAGATATTCCTCCAACGGTATTCCGAGCCGTAAAATGGAAGTTGAACCGGCCTCCAAAAAAATCGAATCCCAAGTCTCAAAACGTACCACTGCATTCAACTACGGCAACTCTTTAAACCAGGTTGCCATGCTTGGAGGAGATGCCATGCACGCTGCAGGATTTACCGGACAGGGTGTTCTTATAGCCGTTTTGGATGCAGGTTTCAGCAATGCCAATAACATTGCCCCATTGGATAGCCTATTTGCCTCCGGTCGCATTGTGGGTACTTGGGATTTTGTCGATAATGAGCAAGATGTTTTTGACGATGATGCGCATGGCTCCATGGTACTTTCGGTGATGGGTGGAAACTCGCCTGGCGAGCTCATTGGAACGGCTCCACATGCTTCCTATTTGCTACTCCGCTCAGAAAACGCTCCAGCGGAAGCCATCATAGAAGAATATAATTGGGCATCGGCTGCGGAGTATGCCGACAGTGCCGGGGCACAAATCATCAACTCCTCTTTAGGTTACACGGTATTTGATGACCCTTCACAAAATCACACCTACGCAAACCTAGACGGTAACACAACGCCGATTACAATTGCTGCAGATATTGCATCGGCAAAAGGCATGGTTGTTTGCAATAGTGCAGGTAATGAAGGTAACGGTAGCTGGTTCCGTATAAGTGCTCCTGCGGATGCCGACAGCATTCTTGCAGTGGGAGCTGTGGATGCCGCAGGCTTGAATGTTGGATTCAGTGGAAAAGGTCCGTCAGCTGATGGCCGTGTTAAACCTGATGTTTCTGCAGAAGGGTTCGGTACCATAGTAGCCGACCCATGGAACGGAACCGGCGTTTTCGGCGCGAGTGGAACTTCCTTCTCCTCCCCTCTTACCGCTGGCATGGTGGCAACACTTTGGCAATGCAGCCCCAATTCAAGTAGCCAATCGTTAGTGAATGCCATCCGCCAAAGCGCATCTCAATTCAGCAGCCCTGACTCATTATTGGGTTACGGTATTCCGGATTTTGTTGTGGCATGCATGATGCTGTCCGGCATCAATCCGGCACTTTCAGAAAACGGCGAGGCTCTGATTATCGATGGGAATCCGTTCACCAACGAACTGACCTTTTCATACTTTTCCAAATCCGCATCAAATGGCAAGGCCTCACTTTATGATATCACCGGCCGTATAGTTTGGCAGTCAACCATGAATATCGCTCCACTGTCGAATAACAAAACATCGATACCAACTACCAACCTCAGCAAGGGCGTATACATACTCTCTATATCCTCGGGAGAAGATGTACAAACAAAACAAGTAATTAAACAATAAACCAAACAACCCATAAACCTTTAATTAAAATCATGAAAAAAAATCTACAATTCCTCTTGGCAGGAGCCAGTATGCTGGTTTCCTTTTCAGCCATTGCACAACCCGTAAACGATGACTGCACCGGTGCTATCAGTATCCAATCCGCTTTCGGTCAACCAATCGGCACAACAACAGTTTTAGGTCCCTATGACAATACATTGGCAACCACCAATGCTTCTGATCCAATTGCAGGATTTGAATGTTTCGGAGAGCCCAATGGTTCCGGAACCGCACCTTCTCTAGAAAACACATTATGGTTCACATTCGTTGGCGATGGTGGCAAGTATTTCATCGAAACAGCAGACGGAGCCGGTGTCACAAACTACATTGATGACGGAGATACGCAGATAGCGATTTACACTGGAGCATGCGGAACACTTACTCCCTACGTTTGTAACGAAGACGGGCCTAGTTCTGGTGCTAACGGAAATCCACCCTACCCTGCGGGTTTGACTTTTAATACTTCTCCAGGCGTTACATATTACATGATGATTGACGGCTTCAACTTCCTTGGAACTATTTCCAACGGTCAATATCTCATCGAGGTAACCCAACAGCAAACCGTTGCATGCGCTGATCCATCAGTTTCCATTGGAACCGCTTCTGCCAACGCAACATTTGTTTGTCCTAACGACACGGTTCGTTTCGATATCACAGGAGTTGTTACCCCTACAGTAGGTTTGGTTTCTGGACTTGGCTGGGTGGTTTCAAATGCTGATTTGCTTGGCACCAATGACCCCATCCTTAATCCTGCAACAATTGCAGGATATGCTGTACAAAATCCTGCGCCTGCAACCAGCTTCCGCACCTATGTGAATAATGGATCTTTGATTGGCTCCGCACAGGTGCCTTACGGAACATACTATTGGACCCCTGTTATTTTCGGTAACGGGACTGTGGCCACAAGCCCTGGCACCTTCATGACCCAATTGCAATTGGATCCTAGCTGCACAATCACCGGCGCTTCCATTCCAGTAATTGTTTATGCTCCTGGATCTCCTGCATGTGCCACCGGCCTTTCCGATGTGAACAGCAACGGCTTTGGCATCTCCCAACTTCGCCCAGTTCCTGCCACTGATGAGTTGCACTTCAACATAGGAGCCAATACAAGCGGTTCTGTGGCTATTGAAGTAACCGACATCACTGGAAAATCAGTTACAAACTTGAATATCGATATTGCCGCAGGTTCTAAAACAGTAACTATCGACCTTTCATCTATTTCTGCCGGTGTGTATAACCTGAATGCCCGCATGGGACAGGAAAATTCACGAGTACGATTTGTGAAGCAGTAATCCCTTTTACATTGAAATTCGAAAGCCCTTCCCCGGAAGGGCTTTTTTATTGAACCCAACCGCTGTTGGGGATGCAACCAATTAATCAATTTGGCAGTCTAGATGATGTTGATTACATTTACCCTAAATACAGAAAACCATGAAAAAAACACTACTAGCATTGACTCTATTGTTTATGTCATTGTATTCGAGTGCGTCCCATCTTATGGGAGGCCAAATTACCGCTCGAAACATCGGTGGTCTGACATATGAAGTCACCCTTACACTATACCGCGATACATTGGGAATCCCAATGTACACTACAGCCAATGTAGAGTATTTCGATTCACTTTCCATGCCGCTAATGATGAGAACCGTGCTCGTTGGCGCACCTACAGCCATAGGCAATGGAGTTGAGAAGTATGCATATATTGATACTGTGACATTCCCTTATGCAGGGGAATTCCGCGCGCAATTCTCAGACTGTTGCAGGAACGCTGCTATCATGAATATTGGATCGGGTGCAGGAGCTGGATACTTATACCTTGACAATATCATTTATGCCGATCCCTCTAACTCGTCTCCTGTATTCTTGAACGATCCAATCACCGTTGCACAAGACAGCGTTCCTTTCAGCTACAATCCTAGCCCATTTGATATTGATGGCGATTCATTGAGCTGGGTAATGGATATTCCAATGGACTTTGTTCCAGGATCGTCTTCAGGCTTCCCATTTCCAGTTTACTTCCTCCCTCCTAGTGACACGGCCAACCCTTTCACCTTGAACCCCGTCACAGGCGAAATCACTTTCACTCCTGTCGCCATTGGAAACTTCCAGATTTCAGTTAAAGCCATCGAATATCGTAACGGGGTGGCCATCGGATCTATTCGCCGTGACATGCAGTTGATAGTCATTCCAAGCCCAAACATGCCTATTGTTGTTTCTGCAACCCCAAACATTTATCGATTAACACCCAGTTCAAATACCACATCCACGGCGACGTATGTAAATCCTGGACAGCATTTGCAGTTCCTTTTTGATGCATTTAACTATGACAACGGCCCTATAGAAACAACCATTTCAGGTACTGCATTCATGGCTGCAACACCTGCCATTGTCACCTCCAACAACCCGTTTGCTTCGTTTGGATTCTTCACCAATACACATACAATCATAGATTGGTATCCGACACAAGCGGATGTACGTTCGACACCTTACAACATCATTTTCAGGGTGGCTGACTTTTATGGTCCATACAAGTTTTACAACGACCACACCTATGCTGTATATGTAACCAATGGCTCAACAGGTATCGAAGACCCCTTAACAACGGACAATCAAGCCACTTTGGTTAAAACCTGTGACGTTATCGGCAGAGAAATTCCAAATGAAACTAAAGGCCTTGTTATCCGGATTTATAGCGACGGGTCAGCCAGAAAGGTATTTGTATTTGAGGATTGATTCAATTGATTATTCATGAAACAAAAACGGCTGCCAATTGGTAGCCGTTTTTGTTAAGTATATGACCAGACTATTCAACTTTTGAATTTCTGCTGAAGATCTGTTAGCTTCTTTTGCTGGAAAACGTTCCACAGCTTTTCGAAAACCGATTTGGTTTCCCTGGAAAAGTCCCCACGCATGATCCATTCGTAATATGATGGTTCGGTTCGGAATACATCCATGACATATTTCCCCTTGTGTTTGCCGAAATTTATGATCTCCCTGCCGTTTTCGTCATAAACGAGCCTGCCTGCCAAATCAACCGTATTGTACATATTGGTGAACTTGTGCAGGTAGTCCATGTCCTTTTCCTGAAGATCCGAATAGCGCTGCAATTGAGCCATGAAAACTTCGTAGGTTGCCAAGGTGTCTGCATCTGCTGCGTGAGCATTAACCAGTTCCTTACCACAATAGAATTTATAGGCGGCAGCCAAAGTACGAGGCTCCATTTTATGGAAGATATTCTGCACATCCACCAATCTGCGGCCTACCAATGAGAACTCAACCCCGACACGGTGAAACTCTTCAACTAGGAAAGGGACATCGAACCTATTGGAGTTATAGCCAGCCAAATCACAGCCATCCAAAAAAACCAAAAGGTCTTGGGCAATTCCTGCGAAATTGGGTGCATCGGCAACATCCGTGTTGGTAATGCCAGTCAGTTGGGATACAAATTCAGGAATGGGGATTTCAGGATTCACACGCTTGTGGAAATCCGTACGAGTTCCATCAGGCGAGATTCTGATCACTGATATTTCAATGATACGATCTGCTCCAACCGTAACCCCTGTTGTTTCAAGATCAAAAAAAGCAAGGCTACGGTCTAGTTTCATAATAATGTTTTGGAATGTTATTTAACCTTGTCTGCAGGGTTGGGCTGAAGCTTTAGCTCTCTGCGGATTCCTTTCTCGCCTTCATCACCGACAACGATAATCTCTTCCTCCAAACGTCCCATTTTTGCTGAACGAGCCTTCAATTTATAGGTTCCAGGTCCAAGCAAAACAAAAATTTCGGACGATGGCCCTGCGGGTTCCATGACCGCCAAAACTTCTCCGGTTGACTCCTTAACCACGCTGCAGACGGCATCTTTAGCTGGAAGTCCCATGGAGTTTAATACGGTCGCCCTGAATAATGTTCCTGCATTCTTAACCAAAGGCTCATTCAGCTGGAAGTACCATATGTCGAGGTCGCCCAAACCACCGGGTTTCACATCGGACACATAACCGGTACGACCATTGGCTGCCAATGTGAAATACTGATTATCGAGCGCATTATTCAATGGGTAACCGATATTGAAGGGTTTATCCCAAGCCGAAGCCGAAGAGGCCCTGGATGTCATGAAAATATCATAACCACCCATGCTGGTGTGTCCCTTTGAAGCGAAGAACAAGGTTTTGCCATCGTGCCAGATCATAGGACTGTCCTCATCATGCTTGGTGTTCACATTTGCACCCAGGTTTATTGGAGCTGACCATTTACCAGACTCGTCTTTCTCAATCATGTAAATGTCTTTGCCACCTAGACCTCCTTTTAGACCTGTAGCGGCAAAGAAAACGCGCTTTCCATCATTGCTCATGCAGCCTCCCGTCTCTAAGGTCTTAGTCTCCATTTCAGGCGTGATCAAGGCCGCTTTGATCCAAGTCTTACCCTGTTGTTCTGAAACATAAACGTCGCCGATGATGATACCATCTTCCTTGTAAACAAAAAGCTTGTCTCCATTGGTATTCATACCTGTGGATATATCATAGAACTCGGAATTTATGGATATACCGGCGTTCTTCGCTTTTGTCCAAGCGGTATCTACACGAGAGCTGAAATAAACATCCGGTAAAACATCGCCGAAATCATCTGTCATGCCGCCCATATTTCCCTTACGTCCAGATGTGAAAAAAACCACTGTATCAACAGCCATACCAACGCAAGCATAATCCGCACCGGGAGAATTCACGCTTTTACCAGGGTTGGTGAATTTCACATCCAAAGGTTTCTTGGAATAATCTTTGGCATTGTAACAATACTCCTGATACAGTTCAAAATTGAGCTTGGGATTGATTTGTCCCTTACTGAGTTCCTTGAACTTGTCGAAAGCATCAATAGCCTCGTCATACAAGCCCGCACCTAAACATGCGCGCCCTAGTTGATAATAAACATCCTTGGGAGCATCTTTTTTATCGGCCGCCTTGGTCAGATATTGAATTGCTTCGGCCTTGTCGTAATTGCTATTGATTATGCACACACCCAATCGGTACAAGAATTCGGCATCATCAGGATCGTAATTAACCAACAGCCTGTATTGTTCGCGCGCCCCGTTCCAATTAGGAACCTTGAACATTTCACCCGCCACCTTCTTTGTTTCCGCGGCTTGCTCCTTGGTGAGTTTGGGTATAGTACCTTTTTTGTTGGTTTGCGCGAATGCAATGTTTGAGGAAAGCATTGCGATAGAAAGCACCAATAAGAGAAAAACGAAGAATGATTTGATAGTTTTCATGTATTCGGAATGATTATTAGATTTCACGGTTGATATCGAATTGCTCCAGATAGTCGGCCACGCGACGAACGAAGCTACCACCTAATGCACCATCAACCACACGATGGTCATACGAATGGGATAAGAACATCATATGTCGAATACCAAGAGTGTCCCCGTATGGAGTTTCGATTACTGCTGGCTTTTTGCGAATTGCACCAACGGCCATGATGGCTACTTGAGGTTGCGGTATGATTGGCGTACCCATTACGTTACCAAAGCTGCCGACATTGGTTAACGTGTATGTGCCACCTTGGATTTCCTCAGGGGCCAATTTTCCAGCTCGCGCTCGATTTGCCAAATCGTTGACTGATTTGGTAAGTCCTAGCAGATTCATGCGGTCGGCGTTCTTGATTACGGGGACAATGAGGTTGCCTGATGGCAATGCAGCCGCCATGCCAATATTGATATTCTTCTTCACGATGATATTGGTACCATCAACAGACACATTAATCATCGGGAAATCCTTTATCGCTTTGGCGATGGCTTCGATGAATATGGGTGTGAAAGTTATCTTCTCGTTTTCCCTTTTCTCAAATGCGTTTTTCACTTTGTTACGCCACATCACCAGGTTGGTGACATCGGCTTCAACATAGGAAGTTACGTGAGGAGATGTTCGCTTCGACATCACCATGTGCTCGGCGATGATCTTGCGCATACGATCCATCTCGATGATTTCAACATCTCCACTTAGGGAAACTCCGGTACCAATGGCAGGAGCAGGAGATGCAGCAGCAACGGATGGAGTTTGAGGAGGTGCGGAAACAGGTGCGGAGGCTACGGACTGAACCCCTGCTTTGCGCCGCTCCAAGAACATCATCACATCCTTTTTGGTTACGCGACCTTCGGCACCCGTTCCCGGTATGGAGTCGAGTTCTGCTTGACTGATTTTCTCCTCCTTGGCGATGGTTCTTACCAATGGAGAGTAAAATCTTCCTTCAGCATTTATTATTGCTGAAGCAGGTGCAGTGGTCGGCACAAAGGGAACCGAAGCAGATGGCTGCGCAGCAACGGGGGCCGGTGTAGCAACGGTATTGGTTGGGGCAGCAACAGAAGGAGCCGCAGCACCCGTTTCAATCATGGCGATTACGCTCCCTACTTGTACCACATCACCTTCTTTGAACAGTAGCTTGGATATGGTACCAGCAACAGAAGATGGAACTTCCGAGTCAACTTTGTCCGTGGCTATTTCCAAAACGGATTCATCGGCCTCAACCTTGTCCCCCTCCTTTTTCAACCATTTTATGATGGTTGCCTCGGCCACACTTTCTCCCATTTTGGGCATTTTCATTTCCACCTGTGACATAGCGATCTTGTTTTCAGTGATTTAAGGATAAAAACAGCTTCATCCTTCCTATTGCAAAAATAACAAAAAGGGTGCAAGGAATAGCCAAAAAACCATCCTTGCAAACCTTCAGAAAACCAATAACTTATTGCCCTTTGGCATCTGCCAAAAACTTGGCCAATCCGATATCTGTAAGCGGGTGCTTCAACAGGTCTGTAATGGCCGACAAAGGGCAAGTGGCTACATCTGCCCCAACCTCCGCACAGCGAATTATGTGCATGGCGTGGCGAATAGATGCGGCCAGCACCTCTGTCTTGTAACCATAATTATCATAGATGTGTACAATCTGTTCAATCAATTGCACTCCATCGTAGCTAACATCATCTAATCGACCAATGAATGGAGAAACATACGTGGCACCTGCCTTTGCGGCTAACAATGCCTGTCCCGCGGAAAAAACCAGCGTACAGTTGGTTTTTATGCCTCTTTCTGAAAAATACTTCAGAGCCTTCACCCCATCCTTGATCATCGGAATTTTGACTACGATTTGTGGATGAAGTGCGGCCAATGCCTCACCCTCACGTACCATCCCATCGAAATCCGTCGATATTACTTCCGCACTGATATCCCCACCAGGCACAAGATTACAGATATCAACATAATGCTTCTTAACGGCTTCATCGCCTCTTATTCCTTCCTTAGCCATCAGAGATGGGTTGGTGGTTACGCCGTCGAGAACGCCAAGCGCCTGCGCTTCTTTAATTTGTGCCAGATTGGCGGTATCAATGAAGAATTTCATGGGATGTTTTTAGGTTAGGATTTCAAAATTAGGAAAATTGTTCAGTACCTCGGGTCTGGCATCATTTCCAAGCGGGCTAATTTCTGCACCTCCACACTAGGAAAACCGAACTCCTCCACTACCCTACCCAAAATCAGGTAAACGCCTTTCCCTTTGAAAGGATAAGCCGTCAAGCTGGAAGGAAAATGTACCGTATCAAAAAAATCGCCTTGGTCGTCGAGGAATGTTCCGAAGTGCATCAGTTCACGCCGTACGGTGGTCACGTATTTTATGGTTACCAAATTTCCTACCATACGCACGGTCTGACCGACATGATGAACCAGATCGCGGGCACGCACCTCACCTCGAAAATCGGTTTTCAGCATGTCGAAGGAAGTCATGGTTACAGGAAAACCCAACAACTCCATTTCATCGAAAGCGTCTTCAATCTTCTGATGCACCAACATAGGCAACTCGAAATGCTTCACCGGAGTAGCGAAGAGCTGTTGTGACACAGGTGCCGGCATCTCACGACCCAACAACATGTGCGCATCCCACAGCAATTGCTTCTTATCGACTCCCGTAAAACGAAACGCATCCAAACGGATGAGAATAATCAATTGCTCCAAGGC
>JALRAP010000036.1 GCA_023262505.1 Bacteroidia bacterium | reverse complement strand
GTTAATCGTGTTCCTAATTTTCGAGAGAGCAGCTCCATGTCCTCGCCAACCTTTTGGTCAACAATTCGGGCGTAGTGCTGTGTGCTGTTAATGTTTTTGTGGCCAAGCATTTTGCTAACTGTCTCAATGGGCACGCCATTCATCATCGTTACTGTGGTAGCAAAGGTGTGTCGAGCCACATGGAAGGACAATGACTTCCCAATTCCACATAGGTCAGCCAGTTCTTTCAGGTAGGCATTAATTTTCTGATTGCTGAGCATGGGTATTACTGTGTCCTCCGGTTCCAGGGCTTCTAGGATACAATACTTACGAATGATCTCCATGGGGATATTCAACAAAGGGATGTTTGCACGGCCTCCGGTCTTTTGTCTGCGTGTGCGAATCCAATAGCCACCTTCATTGTGTTCAATCTCGCTTCGCTTGAGCTTTTTTACATCGATGTAAGCAAGCCCTGTAAAACAAGAGAATACAAAGAAATCGCGCACCCGGTTTAGGCGGTCAAAAGGGGAGTTGAATTCCATGAGCCTTTTCAACTCAGCTTCGGTGAGGTAAGGTCGATCAACCTCTTTCATGCTAAGGCTGATGCCGGCAAATGGATCCTTTAGCAACCAGCCATGACGGATAGCCAGGCAGGTAATCCGTTTTAAGTTCTGTAAGAACTTGGTTGCGGTGTTGTAGTTGCATCCCATTTCCGTTTTCAGATACATGGAATACTCTGTGATCATGTAGTGATCAATCGCCTTCAGCGAAACATCGTCCGTCTTGTAATACTTCAAAAGGAAATTCCGCATGTGGTTTTTTGCGGTGTTGTACTTCTGGTAGGTGGCATAGGTAGTTTCTTTACCGATGAGCTTTTTCAAGCTCTCCACATGTTCTTCCCAGCTCTCGATGAGCAACCTGGTTTTGGCCGTGTTGGTTCCTAGGATAGCATCCCGAAGATCAGATGCCAGCACTTCCTCTTTGACAGAAAGGAGCTCATTGTACTTTTTGTGAGCACGGACTTTGACAGCATCAATGTAATCATTGAAAATCCTGGCTTCTTCTGTTCTGCCCTTCATTTGATACCGGGCAGCATCCCAGCGTTCGGGGTCGATGAAGCGTTTCAATCTGAGGGATACTTTATCCCCGTTAATGTTGATGCGAAGCATCACGGGGCATTCCCCGTTTTTCTTTTCTTTAGACCGGTTGATGTAGAAAACCAGACTAAAAGTTGTTTTTGACGACATAAGGCGCAATTAGAATAATTGAGCCCCCCATTTTGATTGCAAATTTACTTCACCTCTTTGGCTAAAACAAGGTTACTTCTTTGATTCTCAGTTCTATTATGTTCGCAAGTGTTCGCGCACTTGTTACCCCTTTTTGATTTTTGAAAAGGGGTCACCAGAAGGAAACCCAGTTGGCGGTCAAAAGCGAACATTTGCGAAATTTCAAAGAATAAAAAAAGTGTGTAAATCAAGGACTTACACACTTTCGAACAGTTGCGAACTGTACTCAGCGGAGAGAGAGGGATTCGAACCCCCGGAGGTTTAACCCTCAACGGTTTTCAAGACCGCCGCAATCGACCGCTCTGCCATCTCTCCGCTGCAAAGATACGATTTATGATAAAACCTGAAATGGCTTTTTTAGATTTTGATTCACATTCAATAATTTGATAAACAAATATTTGTGTTTAATTGTATTTTGCAGCTAATTGCCGAAATTTGAATCAAGACTAATCAGCCAATCAAATGACCCGAGTAGTTCATGTGGTAAGCGACTTTTGTATGGGTGGTGTGTCGGCAGTGGTATATGATTTGGTAAAAAACTATAAATCAAGTTCATACGAATATCATATTGTCAATTTGTCTGGAGGGGGGGACGAAGCTGTAATAAATAGGTTTCAGAGCCTCGGTATCCCCATACACCAGGTTGCCTACAGCTTTCAGTCCGGTTTTTCAAGCATCGATTACATTAAAGAGGCCCTTTACGTCAAT
The DNA here is from genome assembly GCA_023262505.1 of Bacteroidia bacterium. GTDB lineage: Bacteria > Bacteroidota > Bacteroidia > AKYH767-A > OLB10 > JALRAP01. The sequence continues at coordinate 23,347 of JALRAP010000036.1, read as the reverse complement.
AAATTCAGAAAAGCCAATAAGACCGCTATCGACTCCATCGCCCAATTGGGCCCAGACATTCTCCACTTTCATACCTTGCCTCGTGAACTCATGCTCGGTCGTGAAGTGAAGCGAAAAACCAACTGTAAGCTTGTTCATACAGATCATATGGTTCGGCTCGGCAGTAAGGACTCAAGCAAGTTTGGAAGGTTTGTGCTCAGGCTGCCGTTTCAACAATTTTTCAAGAATTACCATTTGATTGCGGTTTCCGATTCAGTCTGCAATTATTTGGTTGATATGGGAATCAAATCTTCGGCAGCTTCCATCACGGTCATCCGAAATAAAATACCTGGATCCAATCTTAGAATCACCTACTCTGATAAGCCTGTGCTCAAAGTGGTTTACGTGGCTAGGATTTCCTATGTGAAGGGCCATCGTGAACTTATTCAAGCTTGGTCATTGCTTCCCGCTGCTGGCCTACATTTATATGTTGTTGGACCCGATGAGCTTCAAGGTGCTATGCAAAAGCTGTATGAGGAGTTGAACTGTCTTAATCCGATAACATTTACAGGGTCTATTCCAAATGCTGCGGATTTTATTGACGATGCAGACATGGGCGTGTTTCCCTCTCAACGTGAGGGGCTTCCGATAGCTTTATTAGAGAAGATGCGCATCGGTTTACCATGTGTGGTATCGGATATCCCAGAACTTACTTCCATAGTTTCCGATGGTGTTGATGCGTTGGTCTATCCATCTGGCAATATCGAGGAATTATCCAATAAAATTCAACAGCTTGCGCGCGATTTGCATCTTCGTGAAAGAATTGGTTCAGCCGCGGCAACCACGGTGAATAATAAATTTGTGAGCAAGTTAGGTGGTATAGATAAAGAATACGAGCAGTTCTATAAAAGTATATCCTAATTAGTTTGGCCATGCAGACGGAACATCAAAACCTGCATACGGAAAATCGAGTTTGTATGTTTTGCAGTTCAGCTGCGATTCCTGAGGTTGGACTGCCTGATAATATTTTCAACGGAATCAACTATGGGTTTCTTCGTTGTGAGGTTTGTGACTTGCTCTTTTTAAGTAAAATTCCAGGCATAGAGGAATTAAATCTCATATATGCGTCATCTTACCAAGATACCCTTTCCTTGGAGTGTTTCGACATTAGCCGCTCCATGCCTGGTATGCGATTTTCTTACGAAAAACAGTTTGAATTGATTCGTAATTGTTGTTCGGATATGCTAGGGCTTGACTTTGGGTGTGGTAATGGGCATTTCATCTACCATGCCAGTAAGAACGGAATAAAGTTCGATGGTATGGAATTCACCGACAGCGTGGTTCTTGAACTTCGTAATCGAATGCCAGGGATCAATTTCATGAATAAGCAAGAATTTGATAGCTCAAACATGCGATATGACTTCATAAGGCTCAGCAATGTATTGGAGCACTTTACTGATCCTGTTGAGCAATTCCAACAATTACTGGATAGGCTTAAGCCCAAGGGATTCATTTTGGTTGAGGGGCCACTTGAAACAAATGCAAGTCTGGTGAATTGGTTCAAGTGGTGGTATTTCAGGGTTCGCAAACTTTTAAACAGGAATTACACTACATCCTATCCTCCATACCATATTTTCTTTTCCAATTACCGAAATCAATTACGTTTCTTTGCATCGTTTGGCTTGAAAAAATATGTTTATGAAAGCAAGGAGGACGTCTGGCCTTATACCTCCAACTGGAAAGAGGTTAACTCAGCTGCCTCATTTGTTAAATACCTGCTGGCAAAGGCCAGTCTAATTATTTGTAAAATCATTCCTCGATCAGGAAATACTTTCATTTATGTCGGACAGAAATCCTGATGATGGCATTGTTTACCTGCACGGCAGGCCTGATGCACATCCCTTGCATAAAGCTTTTGCAAATTCCGTAACGGCAAATCATTTTCATGTTGATGCACCGATATGTTGGCAAGATAAGAATTACCATCCGTTAGTTTTGGTGATCATTTGGTTTATTAATGCCTTGTTGTTTCCATTCAAAAAGTACAGTGTTTATCTTATAGACAACCTGCATGTAAGTGTGATCCTGTTCAAGGTGTTTCTCTCTTCCAAGAAAAGGAGATTCATTGTGCATTTGGGTAGTCACACACTTTATTTCATGAAGACCGGGCGATTTGGCAGGTTTAATCTGATGTTACACAAATGGGCGCTTTCAAAATACGATGCTCTGATGTGCGAAGGAGCAATGGCCCAGAGGTTGGCCAAAGATCTTTTGGGCGATAAATGCCCGCCAACCTATGTTACCTTTCTTGGTCCTCTTGCTTCAAGAACCCAGCTGCTTCACAAGGTGACTCCTGATTTGAATTCTCATAATATTCTGATCATGGCTTCTGGTCCAGATATGTTTCGTCTGCACTACAAGGGCTTGGACCTAATGCTTCGTTCATTTTCTGATTTGTTGGATGTTTGCCCCGATGCCAGGCTGTTCATCATGGGTCGTTGGACTAAGGAGCAGCTTTATGAATATGCCCCATCTGAATTGTTCAATGGAAACGAGCCTAAAATCGTTTTGCTAGGATATGTGAATGATATCACTGAAGTCCTTGCTAAGATGTCGCTATGCATACATCTCAGTAGGGGCGACGCGTTTCCTACTGCAACCATTGAAGCCATGTCGGCAGGAATACCAGTAATCATGTCAAATGTTACCGGTACCCAGGATATAGTTTCTGCTGTGGATAGCTCATTCGTGTTACCATTGGATGAAACTCTTTTGAGAAACAAAATATCCAGTTATTTTCAATCGGAAATCGATCAAAGAAAATCCCTTTCTGATCGTTTCCGCAAAGCGGCAGAGCCTTTTACGGAAGAGAACGCTGTGGCTCATTACAAGCGTACTTTCAGTAGTGTTTTGGCTGCTTTGGATAATCGTTCAATATGAGACGTATCCTTATTTACTACTCTGCAAACAAGAGGTCAAATTCCATTGAGACATACGCGCTTCAGCTAAGGGCTGCGGGCAATGAGGTTTTTTTTGTGACTACATGTGCCAAAGGAGATTTGCACGATTTTTTTGAGAGGAATAATTTTGTGTATGCTGATTCCAAGTCTGGCGAAAGGACATTTCCTATTGCATTCCTGATCCGCTTTTTCGAGTTGATACGATTCTGTTATCGACATAAAATCGATGTTATTCACTCTCATTTGCACCCCACCAACATTGTGGCAGTATTCGCCCAGTATTTTATTAAATCCAAGGTCGTTGTGTTCAGGCACCATCTGCATCATGTGCTGCCAGGCCAGGAAAATGACATGATAAATCGAAATGAGCGTTTGTTCGATAAGGTGATTTCAAAGTTGGCTCATATGATAGTAGTCCCTTCCAACGGAGTGTATAATGGTATGGTAAAGGACGAGGGCATGAATCCCGACAAGTTGATGGTCATACCATACATATATGATTTTGCCCAGTATAATAGGCCTGATTCTGATGCGGTAAGCGAAATCAAACGGACGTACCCCTGTCGTTTAAGATTAATCATGGTTTCAAGGCTCATCAAGCTCAAGCGGCATATGTCTGTTTTCCCTGTCGTTAAAAAGCTGGTTGATGCCGGTTTGGATTTAAAATTGATAGTTCTTGATGAGGGTGACGAAAAGGAAAACCTGCAGAATTGGATAATCGAGAATGGAATGCATAACCACATACATATGGTAGGGTATAGGAGGGATTTCATCAACTATATGGCGGCATCGGATATGTTGATTCAGCCTTCGCTTACAGATGCCAGCAACAACGTGGCCAAGGAAATGGCCATGCTTGAAAAGGTTATAGCAGTATCGGAGGGAGTTGGCGATTACTCCGACTACGTAGAGGATGGGGCGAATGGGTTTTTATTGCCACTTGACAATACTGAGGTTAAAATCGAGGATTGCATCCGAAAGGTTTATGCAAATCCTAGTCATTACGTGGAGATGGGTCAGCAACTTCGCAAAACCGTCTTGGGTAAATTCGACGTTTCAAATTCCGCTTGGGTAATGGACCTTTACAGTCGATTACACGCACGGCTTTGAGCATCTTTTTGTAACATTGTATCCAAATTCCAAAGCAAATGAGTAAATCCAACAGGTTAACCACTTGGATACTGCTAGCCATGGTAGTGGGAGTGATTACGGGATATATCATACATATCAACGCATCCCCCGAAACCATCAAGGCCATATCCACCAATCTAAAGTTACTGACCACAATATTTCTTCGGCTTGTTCAAATGATCATTGCCCCATTGGTGTTCTGTACCTTGGTGGTCGGTATTGCCAAGCTTGGTGATCTCGGCGCGGTAGGCAGGGTAGGAGGAAAGGCCATGGCTTGGTTCTTGGGCGCCTCTTTGGTTAGTCTTATGTTAGGGATGGTTATTGTCAATGTTTTCAAGCCTGGTGCCGCTATTGACTTAAGCAATGCCGATATGGCCGCCGCAGGAGATTTGATTGGCAAGACTCAGGAATTCTCCCTAGCAAAGTTTGTAGAGCATGTTTTTCCCAGAAGTGTTTTTGAGGCCATGGCTACAAACGAGATATTGCAACTTGTGATATTCAGTATATTTTTCGGCGTTGCAGCTACAGCCATGCATGACTATGCAAAGCCTGTAATCAAAGGTCTTGAGGCCGCTTCGCACATCATTCTTAAAATGGTTGGTTATGTGATGAATTTCGCACCCGTTGGGGTGTTCGGGGCCATAACGGCTGTGATTGCCACCAAAGGTCTTTCGGTATTTATTTTCTATGGAACATATTTGCTTTATTTCCTGATTGGCATCGCTTGCTTATGGATTGTACTGCTCTCGGTTGGTTATCTCATATTGCGTAATCGTTTGCCTGTTCTAATGAATCGTATTGCGCAACCGATGCTCATAGCTTTCAGCACCACTAGTAGCGAGGCTGTATTCCCGAAGCTCACCGAAGAGTTGGAGCGTTTCGGATGTAAAGACCGAGTAGTGTCTTTCGTACTTCCTCTTGGATACTCGTTCAATCTTGATGGAAGTATGATGTACATGACATTTGCATGCATAGCCATATCTCAAGCCTATGGAATCGATTTGGATTTGGGCACCCAGTTCACCATGCTATTGGTGTTGATGCTTACAAGCAAAGGTATTGCAGGCGTGCCACGCGCATCTTTGGTTGTGGTAACAGCCACTTGCGCAATGTTTGGAATTCCTCCCGAAGGAATTGCATTGATCTTGCCGATTGATCATTTCTGCGATATGTTCCGATCAACTACCAACGTAGTTGGAAACGCATTGGCGACCTCTGCCGTAAGTAAATGGGAGGGCATGCTGGATCATGCTCCGCAACAGGATAAAGCTGCATAAAACCGCATTTCAATATGGATTTAAATGAATGCAAGGTTTTGTCATCTGTCATTGACGAAACCCGAAAACTGACTTTGAGTTTGCTAAACCAGTTGGAAACTTCAAATTGTTTGTACAATGATTTCAAGTTGGATGACAAGCATCTCAATAGTGCCTTTTGGATCATGGCCCATCTGTCCGTTAGTCAGAATTACTTGCTGCTCCGATCCACTGGTGGCGAGTCTGTGAAAATTCCTTACGCCAGGCAGTTCGGCATGGGTGCTACACCGCCTCCGCGAGACGAGTGCCCGCCTCTTGAGGAAGTACGTGGCATCTTCAATCTGGTACATGAAAAATCTGTTGAACACATACGAAGTATGGACCCAATCCAATTGAATCAAAAAAACACAACAGGATTTGTGTTTTTAGGTGAGGATTCAATTCGTTCTACTGTCATTCATGCAATCAGGCACGAGAATATGCATTCAGGCCATCTTTCATGGCTATGCAAATTGAATGGATTGAAAACGATTTAGAGGCTTTTACTTCTTGGTTATGGACTTCTTAGCTGTACGTGCTGGACGTTTTTTGCCATAAGAACCTTTCCAGATTTTGCCTTTTTTGGACTTGATGTCTCCTTTTCCCATGGTGATATCAATTAGAAATACAAAAATACTAAGCGTAATATTTTACGTCAATACCCTTATTTATTTTCTTGTTTGAAACGTATCAACCCTGCCAATCGGATAAATGGTTGCTCGACCAATTTGTAAAATAAAAAGGCGAAGCTTATTGCAATGGCAGTGAATATGAAAAGCATCACGACTTTACCGGAAGGATCATATGAACCGCCAAACAACCATTTGGCTGCGAATTCGGCAGTAATGCCAGAGAAATGATGTGTGATGTATAGTGAATAGGATATGCCTCCTAGGAACTTGGCAAACCGGTTTGTTGTTTTCATGAAAACTATGGCGAACATGGTTAGTCCACCCGCTATCGCACTTGGAAAATCAAGTTGAAACGAACATATCATTATCGCTGCTAATCCGCATGAGAAAAAGAAATTACGGTCTATCCGTTGAATCATGTATAGGAATGCCAAAATCCCCATTACGAATAATGAGTTGTATTTGAAAAATATCACATGGCCAAAGTGAAGGAAATAGCTCGATGCTAGTATGGAAAGTAATAGCAAATAATGGACTTTTGATGTCTTGTTATTTACCATAAGTGGAAAAGCAAAAGCAATGACTAGATAATATTGTAACTCTGCTTCAAGGGTCCATAAAACGCTGTAAAAAGGCTTTATGTTTCCGATCTCAAAAGTGTAGAACATGTTGCCGAGTACTGATTCTATGTTCATACCAGGCCAATCCATGCCTTCTATAGGTTTGCCGTTTTTCCAAAGTGCGGCATAATAGATGGCCACGATTAAGCCCATGGCTAACCATGAGGGCGGGCCGAGTCGAATCAATCTTTTGGAAATAAACCGGCCAGCATTGGCAATCGTATAACCGCTTTGGTACATGGCGAAGGGAATCACAAAACCGGATATCACAAAAAATACTTGTACGCCTAAATCGCCCCAGCTGAACAATGGGCCCAAAGGATTGGGTTTAATGGTAGGCAGTGTTGAATTTGAATAATGGAACAAAACCACGGCCAAGGCAGCAACGCCTCTTAGCAAATCCAAGTTATCCAAGTGCTTCTTTTTCAATGCTTCTAGATTTTATGCAATTATAATTACTATATCTTAATTACTTTTATGTGATTGATATCTAGATTTTAATTGCGCATAACTAATTAACAGTGATCAAATTAGGTTGGTTGTTCCGGATTTTATTTTGGTGAAACAATAAATAATATGGGCGAACGTTCGTATATTAGTGGTCAAATATTCAAACTAACTATGAAAATCAAACTCAATCATATTTTATGGATTTCAGTTTGCTGTATTTATTTTGGGGCAGGTTGTAAACATGAGATCCCTCAACCAATAATATTAGGTGGCGATTCTGGTGCTGGATCTGGCAATGGGAGTGGTTCAGGCAGTGGAATACCTTGTGACCCTGATTCTGTTTATTTCGAGCAGCAAATCCTACCCTTGCTTGTTTCTAACTGCTCACAATCGGGCTGCCACAATGCTGCTTCTGCTCAAGATGGTGTGATTTTGACTAGTTACTCCAACTTGATGAATACAGCGGGAACGGGCGACCTGATCGATGTGATCACTGAAACGGACCCTGATAAAATCATGCCTCCCCCTGGTGAAACTCCATTGACATCTGCTCAGATCAGTCTAATTCAGACATGGGTTCAGCAAGGTGCCCAAAACAATTACTGCGATCAAGCGCTAGGACCATGCGACACATTGAATGTCACATACAATGCCGTAGTGAAACCTGTCCTGCAGGCAAAATGTGTAGGTTGTCACTCTGGCACTAGTGCATCGGCTGGAATCAACCTATCCACATGGGCGGGAGTAAATGCATCTGCACAGGCAGGTTCGCTGACAGGATCAATCAACCATCTTCCAAATTATTCGCCAATGCCTAAGTCAGGCCCCAAGCTACCTGCATGTGAGATTCGTCAGATTGAAATTTGGGTTTCACAAGGAGCTCCTAACAATTAATCATATGGCCAAATTATTACTTGTGTTTTTTGGGTTGGGAGTAACAACTTTGTTTGCTGGCTGCTATTATGATGTGGAGCAGGAGTTATATGGGGCTAGCTGCGATACCAATGCAGTAACTTATTCTGGTACCGTTGCACCAATGCTTCAAGCCAATGGATGCCTAGGATGCCATGCGGCGCCCGCTACTGCAGGAAATAATATAATTTTAGATAACCAATCAAGTATTGCCAATTTGGTCCAGCAAAACAGATTCATTTCCGGAGCTGATAGGATGCCACCTTCACCCAGTCCACCGGCGCTCTCCGATTGCAATATGGATAAGCTGAGAGCTTGGGCAAATGCGGGTGCACCTAATAATTAATTTTACAGTTTATGAAAAAAAAGTATTTAGGTTTGTTCTTTATTGCCGTGATTGTTGGTAGCGTTTTCTTAGTCTATCGATGGGTAAATAAACCGGTTGTCGACATTTCCGAGGCGGTTTGTAAAAGAAAGTTGTCGGCCGTTGAGTTGTATGATGCATATTCAAACAACGAATCCTATGCGGATTCTTGTTACTCTGGCCAGGTGATTGAAGTTTTTGGGACTGTCAAATCGGTTTCGAAGGATGGACCAAACAAGTCCTTGGTTTTCGAAACAAATGATATGTTGTTTGGCATAGATTGTGCTATAGACTCATCAAGTCATGTCAAGTTGAACCCGCTGGGTGAAGGTCAGAAAGTCACCATTCGTGGTGAGTGCAGCGGTTTGCTTTCAGATGTTGTAATGGTACGTTGTATTATCCTATAAAAACCTAAAAATCAAAATATGAAAAAAGTAATGTTCCTAATGCTGTTTGCTACTGCAACAGTTGCGGCAAATGCCCAAACAAAGTACTTTACCAAGGACGGTAACATCTCATTTTATTCCAAGGCCGCTGTGGAAGACATCGAAGCCACCAACAAGAAAGTTACTTGTGTGGTTGATGCTGCTACCGGACAAATGGAGTTCACCATGCTGATCCGTGCTTTTGAATTTGAGAAGGAGCTCATGAAGGAGCATTTCAATGAAAATTATATGGAGTCTGAGAAATTCCCAAAATCAACATTCAAGGGAACCATTGAAAACGCTTCTTCTGTAAAATGGACAGTCGATGGGACTTATCCCGTCAAAGTTACCGGGAAGTTAACCATGCATGGAGTTACAAAGGATATCAGCACGGCAGGTAATTTTACCGTTAAAGGTGGTAAGGTCGTTGGTAAATCGGAGTTTGTGGTGTCTCTTGCCGATTATGATATCAAGGTTGAGAAGGCATATACTTCCAAAATTGCTGACAAAATCAAAGTCACAGTGGATGTGAATTTGGCACCCTTGGCCAAGTAATTTATCGAAATATGAAGATCAATTCGAAATTGTTCGGGCCGCTGCTTGCAGCGGCCTTGTTTTGTTTTAATCCGGTCAAAGCCCAAGACGACCTTTTGGGTTTGCTAGGCGACGAAAAGGAGGAAGTGGAACGCGTTAAAAACGCGTTCAAATCAACCAGGGTTATTGGTTCCCATTCTTTGGAACATGTTGCCGGTGGTGTGTTGGATTTCAGAATCATGCATAGGTTCGGTTCCCTAAAAGGAGGAAGTTACGAGGCATTCGGATTGGATGCCGCTACTATCCGCCTTGGTTTGGATTATGGAATCACTGATCGTCTTACCGTTGGCATCGGCAGAAGTTCGCTTTACAAGGAGGTTGATGGCTTTTTGAAATACCGTGCTATTTGGCAAAGTAGGGGAGGGAAAAACATCCCTTTGTCTGTCATCCTGGTATCAGGAATCACACGCAATGCAATGAAATGGTCTGATCCAACTCGGGAAAATTTCGAAACGTCAAGGTTGGGTTTCTACCATCAAATAATCGTCGGAAGGAAGTTCTCTGACGCTTTCTCTTTGCAAATTGCCCCTGTAATGGTTCATCGAAATTTGGTTCAAAAATCAACAGACAAACACGATACCTACCATTTGGAAATTGGATCAAGAATCAAGTTATCCAAAAGAATCGCCTTAACCGTCGATTACTTCTATGGACTTCAAGACCAGTTCGATGAAAGTTTGGGTATTACCAATCCGCTCTCTTTGGGTTTTGATATTGAAACGGGTGGCCACGTTTTCCAGCTACATTTTACCAATGCTCCGGCAATGACTGAAAAGACTTTCCTCACCGAGACAACTGGAAAATGGACCAAGAATGATATTCATTTCGGATTCAACATTTCCAGGGTTTTCACTTTGGATCGAAAGAATTGACAATCAATGTATTTTTCGAATAATCCTGCCTTTTGGTAGGATTTTTCGTTTTTTGTAAACGTTTCGTACGTTTTGTAGAAATTTGAGCAAAATGAACAGATTTCTTACACCTGTTTATGGTACATTTCTCAAAATAGATATCATAAAAATTGGTTTTAAATAGCTGATAAATAGGTTTCTGTGTAATTTTTCTGTAAATATTTTTCCCACTTTCCCCACAAAACTTACTTATGAATTAACGTAACCTTTTCACGGGTTTTGCAGTAAAGAGCGCCAGTATATTAGTGTGTAGTCATTGAGCGACTCCTACCTTCAAAAACCTAGTGCGATGTCAAAGTATCTACTAAAGACAATCCCGATCATCCTAGCCATTTTGGCTTTCGCGATCCTCAGCCCGAAGCAATCCATGGCCAGCCACTCCATGGGTGCAGATCTGACTTATCAGTGCCTTGGCGGTAACACTTATAAAGTGCGTGTTTCGTTTTACCGCGACTGTGTGGGTATAGCGGCTCCAACAAGTGCTACAGTGAATATTCGTTCGGCATCCTGCGGACGTAATTTATCGGTAACTTGTAATCCGATACCTGGAACCGGCCAAGAGGTTACGCCTCTTTGTACCACTGCCGTTTCCACCTGTCAGGGCGGTATCTTCACCGGTATTCAAGAATGGGTTTACGAAGGCGTGGTAACCCTTCCGCTTCAATGTAGCGATTGGGTGCTCAGCTATCAGCTCTGCTGCCGAAACGCTGCCATCACCAACATTGTCAATCCAGCAAACAACACCTTTTACATATACGCATCGCTGAACAATCTGAACGGCCTTTGCAACAACTCGCCAACATTCTCTAACAAACCTGTTCCATTTGCTTGCCTAGGGCAGCAATTCTGTTTTAATCACGGTGCCACTGATGTGGATGGCGATTCACTTGTATACTCACTGATTACACCTTATCAAAATGCCAATACCACGGTTCAATACAATGCTCCTTATAACGCTAGCAACCCTTTGGCATCATCTCCAGCAGTAACATTCAACAATGCCACGGGTGACATATGCATGACTCCAACAGCACTTCAAGTTACGGTCATGGCAGTGTTGGTTAGCGAATATCGCAACGGTGTTTTGATCGGTACGGTTGAGCGCGACATCCAGGTAACCGTATTGAACTGCAATAACAGTCTGCCTGCTTTGACTGGTATAAACGGAACAAACAATTTTAACACCACCGTTTGTGCTGGCCAACAACTTTGTTTCAATATTATGTCTTCCGATCCTGATGCTAACCAAAACGTTTCTGTTACTTGGGATGGTGGAATTTCAGGAGCCAGTTTCACCACATCATCTGGAAGTCGTCCAACTGGAACCTTCTGCTGGACTCCATCCGCATCTCAAATCTCCAATAATCCATACTGTTTCACTGTTACAGTTCGTGATGATGCCTGCCCCATGAATGGACAACAGGTTTATTCTTATTGTATAACCGTTGAAGGTGTGGTAGCGAACGCTGGACCTGATCAAGCTGTGAATTGTGGAGGTCAAGCATCTCTTACAGCAACGGCATCTCTGGGAACAGGAAATTACAGTTATCAATGGAATACTGGAGCCACAACACCTTCAATAAGTGCTGGACCTGGCACCTACATTGTAACCGTTAACGACGGAAACTGTACCGACACGGATACGGTTGTGGTTACAAATAATAACACAGTGACAGCCGCCTTTACCGCTCCTTCGGGTTGTGCTGGTTCTTCGGTTCAATTCACGAACCAATCCACTACAACCGCTGGAACATTGGTTTCCTATTCATGGAATTTCGCTGGACTGGGAACTTCAACACTTCAAAACCCGACTTTCACATTCCCTACAGCAGGAACATATTCTGTGACTTTGGTTGCCACAGCATCCAATGGATGTTCCAATACAGTAACTAATACCATTACGGTAAATACACCGCCCGTTGCACAATTCACGGCAGGCTCCGCTTGTGTTGGAGGCACCATTGCTATCAACAATACTTCTACTCCTACAGCAGGATCCACTTGGGCATGGAACTTCGGTAATGGTACCACATCTACGATACAGAATCCGTCTGTCACCTATTCAACAGCCGGAACCTATAACATTTCTTTAGTAGTCACTTCCGCAAATGGTTGCACAGCCGTACGTAACGTTCCAGTTTCTATAAATTACTTGCCAAATGCGTCGTTCAACGCGCCTGCAATCGTTTGTCAGGGTAGTGTAGTGCCACTAATCAACACTTCCAGTCCAGGATTAGGAACTATCACTGGATATTCTTGGAATTTTGGAAATGGTCAGACCTCTGTAGCCTCTAATCCGATTGTTACTTACAATACTCCTGGTAACTACACTGTAACATTGACCATAACCAACACCGCTGGTTGTACGGCATCGGTATCCCATAACATAGCCGTGAATCCAACCCCTGTAGCATCTGCTGGATCACCACAAGCTGTTTGCTTGGGCGGTTCTGCAACATTGTTCGCTTCAGGAGGGACCAGTTATTTGTGGTCAACAGGCTCGACGTCTTCATCTATTACGGTGATACCTACTACAACCACCAATTATACGGTAACTGTAACAGATATCACGGGTTGTTCTTCAACTGCCACTACAACTGTTACAGTAAGGCCATTGCCTGTCATTGTGGTTACCCCTAACCAATCCATATGCCTTGGACAAACAGCAACGCTTACTGCATCTGGTGCTGTTTCTTACTCTTGGAGTCCGCTTGGTGCCAGTACTGCTACCGTTAGTGTTTCGCCAACTTCTTCTACCTCGTATGCGGTTACTGGTACGAATGCCAATGGATGCAGCTCTACTTCTTTCACAACAGTAACTGTAAATCCATTGCCTGCAGTTAACATGGCCAATACCTTTGTTTGTGCTGGAAGCTCGGTAACACTCAATGCAGGTAACGCTGGATCTACTTTCCAATGGTCCTCCGGTCAAACATCTCAAACCATATCAGTTAACACAGCCGGCACCTATACTGTTACCGTTACCAATCCCCAAGGATGCTCTGCAATAGGTAGCGTACAGGTAAGCCAAGGAGGTTCGTTCTCCAATTCGTTGGGCAATGTGGCTTTCTGCAGTGGCGGAAGCGCGGTCCTAAACGCAGGTAACCCAGGTAGTACTTATCAATGGAATACGGGTGCTACCACGCAAACCATAACTGTTACATCAGGTGGTAACTATGCTGTTACCATTACAGATGCTAACGGATGTTCAGGCATTTTGAATACTACGGTGAATGTGAACCCGCTTCCCCAGGCCAACTTTACTCCGAATGACATTTGCATCACACAGCCCTTGCAATTTGTAGACATCTCTACCATTACTTCAGGATCCATCGTTGGATGGAATTGGAACTTCGGCGACGGTAACATATCGCAACAGCAAAATCCACTTCATGCTTACAATACACATGGCACATACACCGTGATTCTTACAGTCACCAGTGCTGAAGGTTGTACGGATACCGCCATGCGTACATTCAATGTTTATCCATTGCCACAAGCTAACTTCAGTTACAATTTCGGTTGTGTTAATGAGCCGATCAATTTCATTGACCAATCCTTCACGCAAATGGGAAACATCATCGGATGGAATTGGGATTTCGGTGATGGCACAACATCTACACAGCAGAATCCTTCACATGCATTTGCCACTCCCGGTATGCAAGTTGTAACCCTTACGGTAACTACTGTTGGCGGCTGTACCGATGTTCGTCCTAGAAACATTCAAATCTATCCGATTCCAGATCTGGCGTTCACCACACAAGCTTCTGGTGTTTGCATGGGAACCATGGCCGTAATTACCAACAACTCCAGCACGTTCAATGGTGCCATTAACAGTTGGTTTTGGGATTTCGGCGATGGAACAACTGATAATTCGGCTAACCCAACACATTTATATGCCAATCCTGGTACTTATAACATCACGCTCATAGGTACTTCATCTCATGGATGTTTGGATACGATTAGCCAACCCTTTACAGTTTATCCAAATCCAATTGCCTTTGCGGGTCCAGACGCAACAATCTGTGTTGGACAAACGGCAGCATTGAATGCGTCAGGTGGCGTCTCTTACCAATGGAGCAACGGTTCTACTTCTCAAAGTATTCAGGTAGCACCTATCAGCACTACAGTTTATACGGTTACGGTAACAGACATCAATGGCTGTACGGATTCAGATAGCGTAATTGTAAACGTAAATACCCTGCCAGTTGCTAATGCAGGTCCTGATGCTGCCATTTGTATTGGTAAATCGGTAACCTTGAGTGGAAACGCAGGTCCATCTGTGAATTGGACTCCTGGAAATGCAAACACTACTTCAATCACGGTTTCACCAATTGTAACAACAACATATATTTATACAGTAACCTCCATGCAAGGATGTGTGAACCGTGATACGGTAGTCGTTACCGTGAATCCGCTTCCCATGGCTTCCGCTGGAACAGATTTAGCCATCTGCTCCGGAGGTACTGCAACACTAACAGCCACAGGAGGTGTTAACTATTCCTGGTCGCCTACAGGACAAACTGGTGCTACCATATTTGTGGCTCCTACAGCTCAAGCTACATACACCGTAACCGTAACCGATGCAAATGGTTGTTCTGCCTCTGATGCGGTAACGGTTAGTGTGAATCCTAATCCTGTGGTCAACTTCTCTCCTCAGTTGTTGTGCCTTGGAAATACCGTGGTGTTGGATGCAGGGAATCCAGGAAGTAGTTTCCTTTGGTTCCCTGGTGGTGAAACAACACAGTCTATTGTCGTTTCAGATTCGGGTCAATATGTGGTGGAGGTCACGAACTCCTTCGGTTGTTTAACCACTGGTATTGCCACCGTAAGTCTTGGTGGAAGTAATCTAGTCAACAATCCAACCAACGTTAACTTGTGTGCCGGTCAATCTACTGTTTTGGATGCTGGCAATCCTGGTTCCACATACGTATGGTCCAATGGCTCAACTTCACAAACCATTCAAGTGAATTCCACCGGTAGTTATACCGTAACAGTTACAGATCCTACGGGCTGCTCTTCATCATTCGTATCCAATGTTGCGGTTAATCCTCTTCCTCAACTTTCATTTACGGTTTCAAATGCCTGTTTAGGAGCAACCACTATAATTGTTAACAATAGCTCCATTGCGTCAGGCAGTATCATGACTTGGAATTGGAATTTTGGAGATGCATCATTCTCCTCATTGCAAAATCCTGCTCACAACTACGGCACTGCAGGTAACTACAATGTAACGCTTACTGCGCAATCTGCTATGGGTTGTGTTTCCACGATTTCACAACCGGTTTCTGTTTACCAACTTCCTGACGCCTTATTCACGGCCCCTCCTGTATGTGAAGGCGCTCCAACAATCTTTGCAGATGCCTCAACTTCCGCAGGTGGTAATATCAACTTCTGGAATTGGAACTTCGGCGACGGTCAGACTTCCGGATTGCAATCACCTCAGCATACATACGCCACTGCAGGATTCTGGCCGGTGACTCAAACGATCGTTACCGTTAATGGCTGTTCAGATACCTATAACGGTGGTGTTACCGTTCATCCGATGCCACAAGTTCAATTCAGTATGCAGGATGTTTGTGAAGGATTGCCAGTTCAGTTCAACAACACTTCGAACATCAGTAGTGGCAGTATCACCAATTGGTCTTGGAGCCTGGGTGATGGTTCGTCATCAACACAGACGAATCCTACCTACACATACGGAACACCTTTGACGTATAATGTTACACTAACAGCCACATCAAACCAAGGATGTGTTGCCAATAACACACTTCCTGTTACAATCCACCCAGCACCTAGGGCCATGGGAACAGTAGTGCCCGTATGTAAAGGGGAGGGAACCCAATTCGCTAATCAGTCCACCATTATCACCGGTAATATCGTTTCCAATTATTGGAATTTCGGTGACAACGGATCATCAAATGCCGTTGCCCCAAGTCACACTTATGGTTCTCCTGGGTTATACAACACATTATTGATAGTAACATCCGATTTTGGTTGTGTTGATTCTTTCACAATCCCAACTATTGTTAATGTTCTGCCTGATGCCAATTTCACCAACAATGGTTCTTGTTTTGGTACGCAAACACAAATGACTGACTTGTCGGTTGTGTCTTCCGGATCCATAACTGCTTGGGATTGGTTGTTGGGCGACGGTACAAGTTCTTCGCAGCAAAACCCTGTACATAATTATGCAAACCCAGGAAGCTATCTGGTTAGTTTGCGAGTTACAAGCGATAACGGTTGTGTTGATTCAACAACACGCACCATAAACGTGTTCCCATTACCAGTAGCGGATTTTGCCGGATCTGATGTGTGTTTTGGTACATCCACCAGCTTCTTCGATCAATCGGTAATACAAGGCGGCGGATTGCTCTCTTCCTCTTGGGATTTTGGCGATAACAATACCGGTAATGGCTCATCTGTGACTCATACTTATGCGGCTCCCGGAAATTATCAGGTCACTTTGATAGCAACTTCACCACAGGGCTGTGTTGGACAGGTTACTAAATCTTTCGAGGTCTATGAATTGCCAGTTCCAGCTTTCAATGCCAACAATGCTTGTGAAGGTAAACTTGTTAACTTCTTTGATCAATCGACCAGCAACGATGGTACTATTGGCTATTGGAATTGGCAGTTTGGCGACGGAAATAATTCCATCTCTGCGAGTCCAATGCATTTGTATGCATCGGCTGGAACGTATAATGTGACATTGGAGGTGTTGTCATCCTTGGGTTGCCGCAATAACATAACCGCTCCTGTAACGGTTTATGCATTGCCGAATCCTGTTATTACAACATCACAGGTTTGTGAATACGAATCTGCACAGTTCGGATATGTACAAATGCCTGGTGATACTTCTTCCTATCAGTTTAGCTGGGCTTTCGGTGATGGATCCACCGCGAACATCCAAAATCCAACTCACCAGTTTGCGACATGGGGTACATACAATATCATGTTAACCATGACCAATGGAAACGGATGCGTTGATAGCGTGTCTATGCCTTTGGAAATCTATCCTGCACCTCAGATGTCATTCACTTCTGCGAGCGCATGTGAAGGAACTGGAATACAATTTCAGAATAACAGCACTGTGCCCACTGGTAATATCAGCAGCCACTCTTGGACTTTTGGCGACGGTTCTCCATTCACTTACAATGTTAATCCATCGCACATTTATAATACCGCCGGTACATACAACGTAACCCTGATAGGTGTAACCAATCACGGTTGTCGTGATACAGTGGTGAATCCTTTGACGATCTATCCTTTGCCCGTGCCTGATTTCATATACGACAATCCAGCAGGTTGCGGTCCATTATCGGTTAATTTCACGGATGCATCCACAATCAGCAGCGGTAGCATCACCAATTGGAGTTGGAACTTCGGACCTGGAATGAATTCAACACAACAGAATCCAACCAACACATTCACCCAGGCTGGAACATATTCAGTCATGCTTACAGTTACCAGCGATATGGGATGTACAGCCTCGATTTCTCAGAATAGTATCATCACGGTTTATCCCAATCCTATCGCCGCATTCAATGTTACTCCAGCCATTACTACCATATTTAATCCCACCATCACACTCGACAACTTGTCCCAAGGCGCAGTATTGTATGATTGGACATTCGGAGATGGAGGAGTATCCAACCTGTTTGAGCCTACGCATACTTATGCTGATTCCGGTTCATATCCTATCGTGCTTATTGCCACCAACAACTTCGGTTGCAAAGACACGGCTGTGAAAATATTCCGTGTTAACCCTGAAGTAACCGTATTCATCCCAACTGGATTCACACCTAACGGTGATGGAACCAATGACTTCTTCAACATCTCAGGCTTAGGAATCGTTGATGTAGTTCTTGATATCTATAATAGGTGGGGTGAAAGGATTTATACTACCAACGACATGGAACGCGGTTGGGATGGTACCTATCTTAAGGATGGCAATAGGGCACAGGAAGACGTTTATGTATATGATGCTTACATCACAGATGTGTTTGGAAAGCGGTTCCACAAATACGGTCATGTGGCACTGGTCAGATAACTTCTGCTGATGCAATAAGAAGGGCCGCACTTTTTGAAGTGCGGCCCTTTTGTTTTTACCTGAAGGGAATATTTATCTCAAATCAACTACCTCAATGCCGGGGTATTTTGATTTATCGAATGTGAACATATTGTCAGGGGCATCAACGTTCAATTTTATCTTTTCAACTGAATAGGTGATATGAGTGCCGTTTTTTTCGAATATCTTCGCGCTAGTTATGATCTTGTCGGTCTTGTTTATGAAGACCTGAATTTTGAAATATGGTTTTTTCGCATCATCGGGAACCAACTCTATATGATGAACGGCCACGTTGTCGATTTTGGTTTCTCCGATGTATTTGGATGAAAATCCCTTTTCGTAAATGGTAAAGATGTTGGTAGGGGAGATGCCATTGGTCTTGTCGTCCGCGCTGCTGACTTGAACCTCGTTGGCTTCCTTCAAGTAGGTCCAAGCCGATGTGCCGTCACAGTAAATTTCTTGTCCGGCCAACATCAACTTGTATTTGTTGCCTTTCAATATGATGCTTCCAGACCTAGAATCTGTTTTCTTGGTTTTTTGATCTAGGGTGGTCACTTTAAAGGATGCGGAAAGCGTTTTTGTGGACTTGAACTTGGTACTCACTTCTTTCAAAATCGCCTGAGCCTTAGGGTCTTTGGCATTTTGAGCATGGGTGTTCGCAGATAAGGCCAGGCAAACGGAAATTGCTAGAAATACGTTTTTCATATAACAGGTATGAGTTGTAAAATTAGGGCTATTTACCCGAACTCAAAAACTGTTCCAAAGACATGGGATCTTTGATTTTAACTTCTCGAGCCTTGCTTCCTTCGAATGGTCCAATTACTCCTGCCGCCTCCAGTTGGTCAATCAACCTACCGGCACGATTGTAGCCCAATTTAAGCCTTCTTTGAAGTAATGATGCAGATCCTTGTTGATACTGTACCACCATTCTTGCCGCTTCTTCAAACAGCGGATCGCGATCGGCGGCATCCAAATCGCCAGCGCCACCTGCATCGCCTTCTCCTACATATTCTGGCAGCAAGAACGCGTCTGGATAACCACGTTGGTTGCCTATGAACTCGGTGATGCTCTCAACTTCGGGTGTGTCTACAAACGCACATTGCAGGCGGATAAGGTCGGCGCCGGTAGAAAGCAACATGTCACCTCTACCAATAAGCTGGTCGGCTCCACCTGTATCCAGAATGGTCCTTGAATCGATCTTGGATGTAACCCTGAATGCCAATCGGGCGGGGAAGTTGGCCTTGATTGTGCCTGTGATGATATTTACAGAAGGACGTTGCGTGGCAATGATCAAGTGGATTCCAATGGCTCGCGCCAATTGTGCCAATCGAGCAATAGGCGTTTCAACCTCTTTCCCTGCAGTCATGATCAAATCCGCGAACTCATCAATTACCAATACAATGAATGGCAGGAAACGGTGTCCATTGTTGGGGTTCAGCCTGCGGCTTACAAATCGAGCATTGTATTCACGAATGTTTCGTACGGCTGCATCTTTAAGCAATTCATATCGCTGATCCATTTCAATACAGAGCGAATTCAGGGTGTTCACCACTTTTCGTGTATCTGTGATGATGGCTTCTTCCTCTCCTGGAAGCTTAGCCAAGAAATGACGTTCAATGGTTTTAAATAAGGTAAGCTCGACCTTTTTAGGGTCAACTAGTACGAACTTCACTTGCGAAGGGTGCTTCTTGTAAAGCAAGGAAACCAACACGGCATTCAACCCTACCGACTTACCTTGTCCGGTAGCTCCTGCCATCAACATATGCGGCATTTTCGCAAGGTCGGCAACGAATACTTCATTGCTGATGGTCCTTCCTAATCCGATTGGCAAGTCGAAATCACAATTCTGGAATTTCTCGGATGCTATTACTGAACGCATGGAAACCACTTCGGGGTTCTGGTTTGGAACTTCGATTCCGATAGTTCCCTTGCCGGGGATGGGTGCGATGATGCGGATGCCAAGTGCTGATAGGCTTAAGGCGATATCATCTTCCAGGTTTTTGATCTTGGAAATACGCACACCTGCCTGAGGGATGATTTCAAACAATGTAACAGTTGGTCCAACCGTGGCCTTGATCTTGTCGATGGCAATGTTGTAATTCTTTAGAGTATCAACAATGCGGTTCTTGTTCATCTCCAACTCGGCTTTGAGTTCGTCCATGCTCAATTGGTTCTTATTCGAACCGTGATTCTCGAGCAGGTCAACTGTTGGGAACTGGTAAGATGACAAATCTAATTTCGGGTCGTATTCGCCCAATACTTCTGTTTGAGCAATTGCTTCTGAAGTAGTCTCTTCTTCTGGTAGCACAATGGATTCAATGGATAGTTCAACGCCATCGTCATTGGATAAGGAAGCTGTAACCATTGGTTCCAAAGGCAACTCTATGGATTCTTCGGCTGTTGGGAACGAATCTTCAAAAGGTTCTTCATTTTCTGTAGTTGAATCTTCAACAGCCAACTCTATTTCTTCAGTGGGCTCTTCTTGTTTCAGTCGGTTGGTTGTTGCAGGTTTTACCTCAGGTATTACTACATCCAATTCATGGTCGTCTTCAGGCGCTGCCACCCTAGCTTCCTCTTTAGCTGGGAGTGTGGGTAATTTGAACTCCAGTCCGAAAGCTATTACTGCAAATGTGAGTCCGGAGAATCCAATGGCAAGACCTGTACCAACATTTCCCAATGTTGCAAGCATCCATTTGTTGATTCCATATCCAAACGAACCCGCCATGAATAGCATGTCGCTGTTGGTGAAGAACAGGAATCCGAACAGCGCAGCAGTAAATACAAAACCGAAAAAAGCATAACGCAGCGTTTTGCCGAAAGGCAGTAAATCCACTTTGAAAAGTATTTTGAAACCAGCCAAAAATGCAATAAATGGAAGGGCGAATGCTGCAACACCGAACCAACGACTGATGAAGAAATGCGACATGATTGCTCCGAATTTCCCAAGCCAGTTTTCAACTCTGAGGTCTTGCCTAGGCAATAGCTCAATAATGGAACCATTCACCAAATCATGATCAGCGCGCCAAGTGAAAAAGAACGAAGTAAATGCAACCACCATGTAAATGGAAACCAAAGTCAGAAACAGTCCGCTGAACTTTTGGAATTTTCGGTCGCCAACAAATGCTCCAAATCCCTTAACAAATCCGGGTGTTTCGAAAACCTTCTCTTTAGGTTTTTTTTCCTTTTTAGGTACGCGACTTCGCGGCTCTTTGGTTTTTTCGGGTTCAGCCTCTTTTTCAGGTTCGTTGTTTTCAATCTCCAAAACCACTGGCTCCTCTTGAGCAGCGGGGGTCTTCAATCGATTTGTTTTTCCAGCCATGTCGGGTACTAAGTCTTAAACCCCTAAAGGTATTCAAATAGAGCAAAAACTCGTTGCCACTTCATTGGTGGTATCAACAAGGGTTTGTGGATAAAAGAAACGCGTTTAAAGAGGGAATATTGCCCCTTATAGATTGGAGACCTTGACGATCAATTCGGTCAGTCGAGCCGAGTAACCGGCTTCATTATCATACCAACCTACAACCTTAACCATATTGCCAATAACGGAGGTTAATCCGGCATCGAAAATGCACGAATGGGGGTTGCCAACTATGTCGATGGAGACCACGGGATCCTCCGTGTATTCCATAATGCCTTTCAAACTGCCCTCTGATGCGGCTTTGAAAAGTTGATTTATGCTGTCTGCTTCAGCGGTTTTTCTAACTACGCAGGTTATGTCTGTAAGCGATCCGTCTGGTACGGGCACACGGATTCCCGCGCCGCCCACTTTTCCCTTCATGTGAGGAAAAACTTCGGTAATCGCCTTGGCCGCTCCCGTGGTGGTTGGAATGATGGACACTGCTGCAGCTCGGGCCCTTCGAAGATCTTTGTGAGGCGAGTCATGCAAGTTCTGGTCTCCAGTGTATGCATGGACGGTAGTTACGTAGGCGCTTTCAACACCATAAGCCTCATCCAATAGCATTATCATGGGGGCTGCGTTGTTGGTGGTACACGAGGCGTTGGAAATCACCAAATCATCCTTGGTCAATAAATGGTCATTTACACCTAAAACAACCGTCTTCATGGCATCTTTGGCTGGAGCCGATAAAATCACTTTTTTGGCCCCTGCAGCTAGATGCATAGAGGCACTCTTACTATCGGTGAATCTCCCAGTGCATTCCAATACCACATCCACTTGCATTTGGCCCCAAGGTAGGAGGGTGGGGTCTTTCTCGGCGAATACCGGGACTCTGATTCCCTTGGCAGAAATAGCATTTGACTCGGCTGTCACTTCGAAAGGGAATCGTCCGTGAATGGAGTCATATTTGAGTAAATGAGCCAAGGTGTTGCTGTCAGTTAGATCATTGATCGCAACTACCTCGATGTCGTCGCGACGAATCAAGTTTTTGAATGTGACCCTTCCGATTCGGCCAAATCCGTTTATGGCAACTCTTGTTTTTTTTGTCATACTCAGGAGATGTGTCGTTCTGCGTGATAGGAAGAACGTACTAATGGTCCGCTTTCCACATATCGGAAGCCCATTGAGAGTCCGATTTGCTTGAACTCTTCGAAAAGGTCTGGGTGAATATATTCGGCAACGGGCAAATGCTCGCGTGTGGGCTGAAGATATTGTCCAAGAGTGAGAATTGAAACACCGGAGTTTCGAAGGTCTTGCATCGATTCCAATGTTTCCTCCTTTGACTCGCCAAGACCTAGCATAATACCCGACTTGGAGTTGACGCCGGCATCAGAAATGCGCTTCAGCACTTCCAAGCTTCGGTCGTATTTGGCTTGTATGCGCACTTGCTTGGTCAGTCGCCGGACCGTTTCCAGGTTGTGCGATATGACTTCAGGTTTTTCGTTGATCAACAGTTGTAAATTGTCCCAGTTGCCTTGAAAATCGGGTATTAGGGTTTCCATGGTGGTGCCAGGGCATTCTCTTCTGATGGCGCGAATGGTTTCCACCCAAACAGAAGCACCACCATCTTTCAAATCATCACGATCCACCGATGTGATTTCACAAT
>JALRAP010000035.1 GCA_023262505.1 Bacteroidia bacterium | reverse complement strand
GCTGATATTGTGGACCTAGGCGGCCAATCGACCCGTCCCGGAGCTAAGCATGTATCCGAAAAAACCGAATTACGTAGGGTTTTACCCGCAGTGAAGTCCATCCTAGACAAATTCCCAGATGTGGTGCTATCGGTAGACACCTGGTATTCGGAAGTTGCTGGACGATGTGTGGAAGCGGGAGCCTCGATGGTGAACGACGTTTCGGCCGGCAGGGTTGACACAAACATGTATCGCACAGTGGCTCAATTGAAAGTCCCCTATGTTTTGATGCACATGAAGGGAATGCCCGGTACCATGCAAGTAAATCCCCGTTACCGGGACGTTGCCAATGAGGTTTCTGTGTTCTTAATCAAGGAGGTGGCCCGTTTGCGGAAGGTTGGGGTGATGGATATTATGGTAGATCCTGGCTTTGGTTTCGGGAAAACCGTCGATCACAACTTCCAACTATTGAAAAACCTAGCCCAACTCAAGTTAACAGGATGTCCCATACTAGCCGGTTTATCAAGAAAATCAATGATTTGCAAAACATTGGATATCAAATCAAAAGATGCACTCAACGGAACAACTGCATTAAATATGGTAGCTTTGATGAATGGGGCATCTATACTTCGGGTCCACGACGCAAAGGAGGCTAAGGAGACTATCAATTTGTTCATCAAATTGAAATGAACCTTGATGGTTGTTTGGCAAGTCAGCTTGTTAAAATGATGTGACAATAAAATTGAAGTTGGATTAACTATTATAGATTCAAATTGAGAAATTTGTAAAAAAGAACAAATGAAAATTAATCGTACCAAATTAGCCGGGATTTTCTTGGCGGCCTCAATTCTGATTGTGGGAGTCTCTATGATCAGTAGTGATAACGGAATCGCTGGGCGTACAGGTTCACCTGGTGAAACCACTTGCAACACCAGTGGCTGTCATGTTGGAAATGCCTTGAATGCAACTGGTGGCTCCATTACCATCTCCGCTCCCACGCTTGCCAACTGGCAGTATTTTCCAGGTGCAGTATACCCGATCAGTGTAACCGTATCCCGCGCAGGATGTCCCATTTTCGGAGTTGGTTTTGAAGCACTCCGCTCAACAGGTGCGAATGCCGGAACGCTAACCGCCGGAGTTGGCACAACCCTCAAAGCGGCTACTATCCTTGGTAACACTCGCACCAACATCGTTCATACTCTGAATGGTGGCACATCTTCCACAGGAAGCAAAACTTTCACTTTCAATTGGACCGCACCAGCTGCAGGTACAGGCACCGTTACCTTTTATGCTGCCGGGAACGCCACCAATGGCAATGGCTCTACCTCCGGTGACTTTATTTACACCACTTCCCAAACTGTTACAGAGTCTGCTACGGGAATCGAAGAAGGTATTGTGGCAACATCAATCAAAATTCACCCAAACCCTATTGTAGACAACATCAACCTTTCATTCCAATTGATGTCCAACGAAGAAGTCGCTGTTCGGATTCTTTCACTGGAAGGAAAATTAGTTGAAACGGCTCTTCAAGAAAATCTTCAGTCAGGCAATCACAACTTGGTGATTCCAGCGCCGACCCAAAAAGGCATTTACCTTTTGGAATTGGAGCATAGTTCCGGCACAGCTACCCGCAAAATCGTTGTTTTGTAACAACGGACTGCGATCTTCTTCAAATATCGACCTTTCTGAATTGTGAAGGGTCTATATTCCCCAATGTAGCGGATTGGATCTGTTCTTTAGTTGCCAGATTCTTCAAATTGCGTGCAATTACCTTAAGCCGGTAAGGAATGAACTTCTTAACGAGTAAGCTCATTATTCCACCCGACTTGGATGAATCATTGGTGGAAACCGCTTCGTGCCTATTCCATGTTGTGGCATAATCGCTCTGTTGAGGAGCAGTTTGAAACACCTCCTTTTGAGCCACTTTCTTGGCAACGAAACGCAAGGTCAAGGGCCGATTGTTTACCAACATCACTCTTGATTTGACTCTCATTGGGTCTGCAACCTCGTACCACTCCTGCTGCTCGCCAACCAAGACATCGGCAGAAACCAACATCTGCACCACTTCAAATCCGTTTTCCTCCGAGAATACACGATAGATAAGTTCCGGACTGAATTGGTAAAAGCCATGTCCACATTGGTTATTAGTTGGGGTAATACCAATGAAATGACCTCCTAACTTGATGGCATCCATACATGATTTTACTGCAACAGGGTAATTGAAAACATGCTCAATGGTCCCACCATCCACAATACAGCTGAATTTTTGCCGCATTGTTTCAGGCATGGGCTTGTTTAGGTCGTGTATGATGGTGGCTTGTTCGTAATCCGAATAGTCAATGCTATCTACTCGGTTTGCCCCCAACATTTCAAAGAAAGGCTCCGAGTATTTATCCTTGAAAACCATCTGTGAACTAGGTTTTACGGCATTTCCGTATTTGACTTCACAGGATTCAAGATCCGACTTATCAGCATACAGCACCAGTCGCCCCAACATGGCTGTTGAAGAAAAATCAACGCCCTTGCTTTTGGCATGGAACAAAAAGGTTACGTCTTGTTTGGTAATACCCATAGCTTTCCACTTAAGAGTGGCTAAAGTAAAAAGAATAAGAAAACTAGGAGAAAGTAAAAAGCGGCTACGCAGTAACCGAGGCCGGAGCGTATTCCGGAACCATAAACCGAAGGTTACTAATAATACAGTCGCGATCGGAGTTTAACAAGCAGTCGTGAAGGCTTGAAATGCCTTTTTGAAGCGAATCTAATTCCAAGCCAGCAACCTTGGCTATGAAAATTTTAGGGTGATGGGTTTGGATTGTGTTTTCAGAATCGGCCAATAATTCCTCATATAGTTTCTCACCGGGTCTTAATCCAGTGAAAACGATAGGCACATCCTTGCCAGGCTCCAAACCACTCAAAAGCACCATTCTGTTCGCCAAATCCAAAATCTTTACTGGCTTACCCATGTCAAAAACATAGACTTCGCCACCATTTCCCATAGCAGCAGCCTCAAGAACCAGCTGGCAAGCCTCAGGAATAGTCATAAAAAAGCGAGTGATTTCCGGATGGGTTATGGTAATAGGTCGTCTTAAACTAATCAGCTTTTGGAACCTTGGGATTACCGAACCGTTAGAACCCATCACGTTACCAAAGCGTGTAGTTACGAATGTGGTATCTGAAAACAGGTTAAGCGACTGAACATACATTTCCGCTAGTCGTTTGGAGGCGCCCATCACGCTGGTCGGATTAACGGCCTTATCAGTAGAGATAAAAACGAACCTGGAAACGCGATATTCGTGTGAAAGGTCAGCCAATAATCGGGTACCCATTACGTTGGTCAAGACGGCCTCCGCGGGATTCAATTCAACCAACGGTACATGTTTGTAAGCTGCAGCATGGAACACAACCTCCGGGCTGAAAGACTCGAATAGATGCCGCATCCTTTTTTCATTTCGGATGTTAGCTAAGATGAATTCAACATCTACTTGGAGACCTCGATCGTGAAGTTCCAATTGAAGGTCATGTAATGCAGTCTCAGCGGCATCTACAAGTATCAATTTAGATGGCGCGAATTCAGCTATCTGTCTAACAATTTCAGAGCCTATGGAGCCAGCTGCTCCAGTTACTAAAACAGTTTTGCCTTTAATGAAATTGCTGATTTTCCAATAATCCAATTTGATTGGGTCGCGCTCAAGCAGCTCTTCAATCTCCAATGTACGTATTTGGGATGCACTTATATTTCCGTTCAGCCATTGGGATGCATTGGGTATACGCATCACCATTTTCTTAGAAGCCAATGCAAGATCAACCACTTGCTGAAGTCGGTCTTTGGGTATGTCTTTATCTGAAATGAATAAGCAATTGACATCATTCTTAGAAAGCAACAATTGCAAATCGGATAAACCATTATAAACGCGAGTGCCGGCAATGGTTTTGCCATGAATGCCCTTGTCATCATCAATGAAACCCACTACACGATAACCTAAGGAGTGGTCGAACTTGAAAGCGCGAGCAGCAACAATTGCCGACTCTGTTACTCCAAAAACCAGAGCTCCTTTACCAGGCTTTAGGGCGATCTTGGAACGATACCCCCAAATATATTTCACTGTGATACGAGATGATGTCAGGGCAACGATATTCAGACAAAGATCCATGATTAATACGCTGAAAGGAACTAAGAATGCCCCTCCAGATTGATAAAACAATACGTTAGCCAACCCGAATATGGATGTTCCTGCAAAGGCCACCATACTCATCTTCACAATATCAGCCACAGCGGTATGACGAACCGAACCCATGTATGATTTGAAAAGAACCATACAGCAAATCCTTATAAAAATTAGCAACTCAAGGTTTAAGATGATTTGATCCGTAATTCCTTCAGGTAAAACGAAGTTAAACCGAAGTAAATACGCCAATAATAAAGACCCTGCTGCGATGAGAATATCACCGAACAGGATAATGATGCGGGGCGTATTAAGTGATTTGGTAAACACGGTTATTCAGGTATTCTAATGCGAAACTATTTACGCACCCATTGTTTTAGGGTTTCACCTAATATAAGTTTTGAAGACCCGTTTGTCAATTAAATACATTGAAAAACAATATATTGTAGATATAGTTGTACAAACATCAATTCAGTTTGTAGCTGAAGTTTTTCAAAACGGCATCATTAACCGCCTCAAGTGATTTTCCCTCGATGAACAGCTTACCCCATATTTCTACCATACCAAAAAGTGTGCGATGATAATTGTCCAAGCCGTAGAAAAAATTGTCCAAGCCAGCATTATCCAAGCCCAAGGTACTGGCCAAAAAGCCATTTTTGAAAAACTCATCATCCGTTTTCAAAAGGTGCAAACCCTGCACAGGAAATCCCTTTTTTTCACCAAAAGTGATTTTTGAAGGTAGATATCTGGATGCCACCAGTCGGACTAAATGCTTGCCAGATTGAAAAGGATGCTTCCAGCTTGTCGGATTGGTTACAAACGATACTTTGTGTTTATGGGGAAGATTCATAGCAAATTGAACAACACGCTCGTCCAGGAAGGGGAACCTAGACTCGATGGAGTGCATCATGCCCATGCGATCGTTGCGCCAAAGCAAAGACAAAAGATGTGATTTCATCATCACTGCAGTTTGGATATGCTTGGATCGTTTGTCATCCGACAAGAATGAATACGCATCCGGTTCATCCGATCGCAACCAATCCATAAAAACACCTTCTGAGGCATTGCGGATCGAGTTTTGAAGTGAAATGCCGAAGTTTTTTTTCTCCTTGAACCGCTTAAATCCAGGCAGTTTTGAATATATATAGTCCAACAAATAATAAGGCGCAGATAGCAAAGAATCCATGCCTCCTCCAACCAGATGAGGGTAACCGACGAACAACTCATCAGCCCCCTCACCAGTAAGCACAGCCTTGGTGGACATTTGGTGGGTCAATCGGGCAAGACCAGATAATGGTATAGCATTGAAATGAACCACCAAAGGAGATTCATAGTGCCAAGTGGTTGACACCAATTCAGCGACACATTGGCTATCCCTATAGGTCGACATCATCAAGTTGGAGCCAATAGCTTTGGCATTCAAACGGGCATGAAAGGCCTCTGATTGATGACCATCTACATCAGAACTAAATAGCTTTATCTCCGGATTGGTGTATTTTCCATAGTAGCTGATCAATCCCGAATCGACTCCTCCACTCATAAAAGAACCTGCAGGAATATCGCCCATTCCCATATCATCAACTGCTTGACGCAACAATCCATCCAATTGGTAAACCAAATCGGATTGATTCATACGATCCATTTCACGATAAGTCGCCTCATTAACAAAATCGGTTATTGAAAAGTAGCGAAACAATTCAGCTGAACCGTCTTTGAATCGAAGATAATGACCGGGTGGTACCTGATAAATGCCATGCCAAGCCGTGCCATGTCCATCGCGTTCCAACCCACCCATGACCGAATAAACGGCTTTGAATTCATTAACTGGTTGCTGGTAGATAGCTAACAATGATTTCAGCTCAGATGCGAAAATCAATTCACGAGCAGGTGTAATCGCATAAAAAAGCGGCTTTATGCCGAAACGATCGCGAACCAAATAGGTTTCTCCGTTTGATTGATTATGCCAACAAAACGCAAACATACCTCTAACACTTTTCAGTGTTGTGTCCAGTCCAAATGAATACAGCGCATTGCATAACACTTCCGTATCGGAATAGGAATTAAATCGCCTGTCGGTTAGATTTTTTTTGAGCTCTTGGTAATTATAAATCTCTCCATTGTAGGATAGCACAAAACCATCAGAAACAAATGGCTGAGCTGCAGCATGTGTGCTATCGAGAATGCTTAGTCGTACATGTCCAATGGCTCCATAGGGAGATTCAACAATACCTTCGCCATCAGGACCGCGGTGACGAATCAAGTCTAGCATCTTTTGGACCTCAGACTTACGAGATTGAATTTGCTGCGAGGAGAGAACTCCTGCGATTCCACACATAAAAAGTAGTTTAGAAGGGTTTACCTTCCTGTGAGCTGGCTTGACCTCCTAAGAAGTACAATCCGTAAAAGGAAGAAAATGAAGAATAAGAAAAGAAAAGATAATATCAGGTATCGACTATCTGTCAATGCTGTTATAAAGTAAGTAAATGCCAATTGAGACAATGCATAGGCAAAAGAAACCCACAAATGATGTTTGGTGAAGGCTGGAGTTATGATTTGATAAAGATGAAATCGATGGCTTTGAAATATATTTTCACGGCGATATAAACGATGCAAAATCGTAGTGATGGAATCCATCATAAAGATTGATATAGGAAGTAGCAAATAAACTGAAAGCTCAAAACCATCCAAAACAGGATTAATATTGGTGTATAAATGCAATAGCCCTCCCATCAACAAAAATGAAACGGATAAACTACCAACATCTCCTGAAAACACCTTCGCCTTTTGTCTGAAATTGAAATACAAAAATGTTATCAAACTCAAAAACAAAACAAAATAAGCCGATACTGAATTGAGTTCAATAAGTCCCGATTTGAAAAACAAATAAAAAACAGTCAATGCATATAAGCCCAGAATACCATTAATGCCATCCATAAAATTGAATACATTAATCAGATAGGTAATCATCAGTATCAATATACAAGCCCAAGCTATGCCATAAATACTGAAAAGATCGAAGAAATAAGCCATCAGGAATACAGAAACGAATTGAATAAACAATCGAATAAAACTGGAAAGTCCCTTTATGTCATCCCATAAACCGATTATCATCAACAAAAGCAAACCTAGATTAAACGAATTGAAACCAGATCCTTCGATGGCTGATGCAATCAACCACCCCAAACCGAAAATAATCCCCCCACCCCTAACGACAGGGTAATCATGAGAGCTTCGGAAATTGGGTTTGTCAGAAAAACCGAATCGATGTGCATTGCGAACAAAAAGATGCAAAAAGCCGAGGAAAAAGGATAAAATCACAAGGTATTTCAACGCCAATTGGAATTCCATCACTACATCAGTTTTCTACAAAATAATTTAAAACTGATCGAGGGCGCCATCCTAGATGATCCGTTGCCTTTTTTGAAGAAAAAGTCAAAGTTTGAGTCATTTTATCCAAAATAGCCATTGAAAATACGCTGCCACCAAACAAAGAACCAATCAAGGCAAGCAATTTTGCAAACCAACTGGAAATCTCGATTGGTTTGTTAAATTTTTTTGAAGAACACAAAGCTGCAACAAAATCATTGAATCCAACATCGATCCCATCCGTCAAATTATAGGCACCAGATATTTTGATGCCTTTTAAAGCTACCTCGTTGATGAATTCAACCAAGTCTCCCAATAAAACCATACTTCTTTTAGAATTGTTTCCTTTAATGACGAAGAATCTACCTTTACTTAAGGAATCCAACAATCGATTCATGTTACCCGGAGCATTAGCACCAAACACAAGTGGTAGGCGCAAAATCAAATAAGGTATTCGATGACTTTCACACCATGTGACAATCAGCTGTTCAGCCTGAAGTTTTGATGAACCATAGGAATCGACAGGTTGTGGAGTTGATGATTCATCAATTTGATGTCCAGTTTGTTTGCCATAAACGGCCACGGTGCTGCAAAAAACAAATCCCTTAAGGATAGCAGGATTTAATTGACATAACAGGTTCGTTGTGGCTAGTACATTATTTTTGTACATCGAATCAGCATCTGCAAAAGGCAAATGTGCCAAACCAGCAGTATGTATCACGAAGTCGAAATCGGGCAATGTAAATTGATCCGTTGATAAATCAATTTTCAAATTCGAACCTCCCTTTCTGGATAAACCAGTTACCGAAAATTCGGGCATCATTTTATCAATAAGGGCTGTGCCTAAAAAACCTGAGGCACCCGTTACTAAAAATCTAGTTTGATTCAATCTGCTTTTTCTGTTTCTTTCTAAAATAAAACTTTAATTTTCGAAACCATTTTTCATCCATGGTGGGTCGTTCAATAGCCAGATAAAACAGTGTACCCACAAATAGGGTTAAAGGAAGTACTGTAAGTGACATTGCAAACAAAGACCAACTATAGCCCAAAGAATGCAAATAGGGCAGTATAAAAGGAGTAAACAAGTGATATGCACCTAGGTGTAACAGATAAAGTGAATAGCACATGCCTCCAATCACAAAAACAATTGGTTCGGAGCAGATCCTACTCGTCACAAATCCTTTAAAAACCCCAAAGAAAAGGGCCAACATGGATAAATTAAACATGATATTATTCAAGACCCTATCCTGGGGCTTATAGAAATAAAACAAACCAACGACGGCAATCAATGTGGTGATGTCCCAAACAAATCTTTTCCGCCAAAAAAGAAACTTATACCTAAGGTAAAGCCACGCAAAAAGGATACCTGCGCAGAAATGACTGATATAAAACAGTATCGATAAATTAAAATGTTCATTGTTTTCGAATAAAAACAACCCTCTGATATAAAGCGTACCAATCATCAACAGTAAAAACGACATGGTCAGCCAAGCGTTATTCCGATAAGCAAAAATGAACAGGAACAAATATGGGAAAAGAAGATAAAATTGCGCCTCTGTTTCCAAGCTCCATGTTACTGGGTTAATTGGAGAAGGATATCCAAAAATCAATACATGTGAATAGCCTAAAGTGGATATAAAGGTTGGGATGACATCGGATAATACGGGAGCCTTATGAAAAATATATACCAAGGAAAAGACCAACAGCGAAACCAAAAAAGGTGGCTCTATGCGAAACAACCTTCTTCTGTAGTATTTGGAAAGCGATTCAAAAGGGTCGCGAGCCAAATATCTTTTAATGAGTGGAAGGGCTAGTACAAATCCACTTATTGCAAAAAAAACCTTAACACCCAAATCAAGCCGACGAAGCCACCATCCAAAGTCAAGCATTGTATCACCTCCACCCAGCAATTCGTATGAATCCTCAATTCGTGAAAGCCCCCAATTCGATGACAAGGTTGAATTCAAATGGAAAATCATTACGGTTATGATTGAAAAAAAACGCAGTCCGTCAATTTGAGGAATAAATTCCGAAGAATTAGTAATCCGACCATATTTTCGTAACCAATCAAACATGTGAAATAGAATTGATGACCCCTATGTATTTGTCAGATAAAAAACTCCTATTGAATTCTATAGATCCTAGTTGCAAGGATGAGGAACTGGCTTTACTCCAGAATTCGGGATCATCGGCTAATTTGAGAATGGCGTTTGACATCGATACAGAATCACCTGAAACCACATTAATACCACATCCGGTTCTATCTATTAATTCTGACATCCACCCTTTGGTGTTTTGAATAACGGGAAGACCAGATGCGAAACTATCAAACAATTTATTGGGAGAAGATGTGCTTAAAACAGGAAAAGGCTTGAAAACAACAAAACTTCCGACAGCTTCCTTCAGCCAACCAACAACATCCGATTTAGGGATTAAACCGGTGAAATGAACATGATCCGAAAGACCTAGTTTTTTAGCCATACCTTCCAAATCCGTTCTAAATGCACCGTCTCCAATGAATACACATCCAAGATCTGTACGATGTTTTAAAAGCTGAAAACCATACAGGATTTCCTCACAAGCATCCATCAAACCCAGTGAACCGAAATAAACAAAAAGCCGTTTGCCTTTAAGATGCTGTGGGATATCTGGAGCAGCACAAACTTCATTCTGAAAGAAATCCGTATCGCTTGAGTTCGGTATGACGGTTACAAACGAGTTGGAGTTTTTGATTTTTATGTACTCTTCCATTCCCTGACTCAAAGCAATGATTGAATCTGATTGTTTATAACAAACGGACTCAAACCAGTAAGCCAACTTATTTCGAAATCTTCCTTTAAACAACCCCATCTGAACACCACCCTCTGGCCAAAGATCTCGCACTTCAAAAATCAGTTTCGATTTACGGAAAAGTTTTGCAGCTATCCCGGGAATTCCAACGGAAATGGGGCCCGAGCTTGAAATGACCACTTCGTATCTACAACGAATCACCAACCAAGTGCATGAAAAAGCGAAACGAAGTGCATTCCAAATCCGTTTCAGTTTAGAAAACAAATTGGAATCAGGCGCATTTATTATGACCACCTCCATTCCCTCAATATATTGGCGATCAATAAATCTTGAAGAAACAATATCACTCTTGTAGTAGGGTGCAGTGATGATTGTAACCTGATGACCTGCCTTTACCCAACGCTTACCGAACTCGTATGGCCTAGTGGACCAACTTCCTTTGGTGGTACCGAAGTATTGATGTATGTAGGCGATTTTTATCAAATGGCAGTAGGGGACGGCGGCAGGAGGCGATGGCAGTAAGCGGGAGTCGGTGGCGGGAGGTAAATAGTGGTTAGTGTGTAATTACAATCGTCAATCGTCAATCTTCAATCTTCAATCGTCAATCTTCAATCTTCAATCGTCCATTCCAACGGTTTTATCGACCACAAATAGTGGCCTATTTTTGACTTGAAGGTAAATGCGAGCAAGATATTCTCCGATGATACCCAATGAAATCAATTGTACGCCACTGAAGAGGGTAATAACCGCCACAAGTGAAATAAATCCAGATGGTACTTCGTAGCCAAGTAGCTTCTTAATCAAAACGCCAGTTAAGTAAATAACTGAAACCAGAATAGTGTATAGGCCTATATGAGTAATCAGCTTCAGGGGTTTATTGCTGAAATTAAAAATACCATCATAAGCCAACTTGAATAATCCTTTCATAGAATACTTGGTCTTGCCATCTGCCCTACCATCTCTGTCGTATTCGTATGGAACCTGATTGAAGCCAACCCATGAACGAATGCCCCGTAAGAATCGGCTTCGTTCGGGCATATCATTCATGTGATCCAATACCCGTTTGGAAATCATACAGAAGTCCCCACTGTCATGTGGGATGGGATGTTCGCTCAATCTGCTTAACATCCTATAAAACAACCAGTACATGGAATTCATAATTGCACCCTCCTTCCTGTTTTTCCGAACGGCATAAACCACATCAGCTCCTTGAAGCATCTTTTCGAAAAAAGGAACCATCAACTCTGGTGGATCCTGGAGGTCACCATCGATAACCATTAAAGCTTTGGTGCATTGGGCATGAGCCATACCAGCAGATAAGGCAATTTGATGCCCGAAATTTCGACTCAACAATACGCCTTTGAATCTTCTGTCTTTGGATGCTATTCCCTGTATTAAAAGAGCCGTTTGATCCTTACTTCCATCATCAACCATGATGACTTCAACGGAATGGCTACAGGAATCCATTGTAGACTGAAGCCGATGCACCAGCTTATCAAAGACCTCGTGTTCATTGTAAAGTGGAACTACAATGGAAATATCAGGGAGACT
This sequence comes from Bacteroidia bacterium, assembly GCA_023262505.1. Lineage (GTDB taxonomy): Bacteria > Bacteroidota > Bacteroidia > AKYH767-A > OLB10 > JALRAP01. The sequence continues at coordinate 14,615 of JALRAP010000035.1, read as the reverse complement.
CATTTTTGGATGTAATTTTAGGTATATGGTGACCGATAAATATAGCTGCAAGAAACATGTAAATAACTCTACATGGGAATAAATAGCGCTGCTCCATATATACAAACCCATGGAATATGAAAAATGCCATCAATACCGCCAGCAAAATCCAATAATCCCTCCATGATTTATAGCTGAAAAACAACCAAATCGCCAAAGCGAGGATGAACAAGTTGATGAAATTCAAAAAAGTGTGGAAAATCCAATAAAGAAAATGTCCATTTAATCCGGATTTGCTGAATTTTTCAGGGGTAACTGAATTAATTTGCAATAAATGACCATTAATTAATCTAAGAACGGATTGTTTGATGGTCATAACCGGATGATCAAAAATATCATTCCAGTTCCATAGACCAAACACATCGGCAACAGATTTTCCTGAATCGAATGCCAACTGCCGTAGTTGACGACCAGATGTTTCATAATCCTGAAAATCCATGCTTCCCTGACGGGTCGATCGATCCCAATAACGCCAATCCCATGTTTCATTTCGATACTGAAAACGACCTATATGTTGTACATAAGCGAAATAATCGTCTTGATAATATGTAATCCTGGTATTGGGTAGCTGTTTAACAAGAAAACCAGAGAATAGGACAGCCAATCCAACAAATAAAAGACCCAAACGAAGAGAACGATAATGGTTAGTTATCAAATTTCCTCGAACTAAAAATGAAAGCAAGAAAATCAAAGGTATTGTAAGGATGGCATTGGGGCGAGCCAATATCAATATAAACAAGCCGATGAAAAATGTAGAATGCCAATGGTTGCCCTCACGCCTTAAAAATCCATTTATAATCATCAGCATAGATAAATACGCTAAACATTCGGCCCAAATACCCATAGAATAATATACATGTAGTGGTATGATGAATGTAAATACCATAAAAACATTCGAAGTAATTGCACCATATACACTAACCAAAGTACCGTAAATCATGTAATGCATCAATGCTATACAAATACACATCCAGATCCGAGCATATAACAGTTTCCTTTCATCTGATGACTGGTCGCCAGCAGCCAAATAAGGAATGGCGTAAAACAATACAGGTCCAGGAGCCTTACTGATGGAAACAACTTCAAAAGGAGCGTTACCACTCAAATAGGAAACAAGAGTCTTGGCCTCTATATGAAAATCGCCATCGCCATAGGGTTTTGATTTTACAGGGGACAAAAGGAATAGTCCGAAAAATCCGATTGACAACCATACCCACATCCAACGATGGGAAAAATTCAACCAATTCAAAACCATTGATTTCATGGTGATTTAATTAAGCAATTAAATTTTATTGTTAAACATCGCACCTACCCATTCATCCTGAAGCTTATTGTCGAACAAACCCATTCCTCCCTCTGGGAAAAAAGTGCATTCACCTAAAAACAATTTATTCTCAACCACATAAAAATCTACACGAACAAACTCAAATGACTTAGAAATCAAAGATGCTATTTCAATCATCTGATTCAAACAAATAGGTTGATTGATCATAGAATTTGGCCTTGGGTAAATCATACACAAATCCAACAAATTCCAATCCAAATCATAAAAGGCACGCTTATGTCCATTGAACCGGTCGATATCTACCTGGATAAACTTAGCAACACCATTAAAGCAATAAACTTTATAATCATTAATATTATCGCCTAAAAATTCCTCAACCACTAACATTGGAGTCATCTTTGAATAGTGTCGTTCTCTGGAAAAAAAATAAGAGTCCACAGCGAACCAATAGCGAATTGTATCCAATACTTGTTTAGTCATCAACTCTTCATGTGAAACTAAAACCAAGTTCATACCACTACCCCGGTTCATTTTGACAATGCAAGGAAATTTTAAATCTGAACCAATAAGTTCATCCACATCCTTGAAAACTCCGATAAGCGGTACAAAACAAGCCAAATCATACCGTTGTTTAAGCCATTTGCTCATTTTAGACTTGTCGGCAAGTGACATCATTTCCGGTTCAAGGTTCAAACCTTTTATTCGGTTTATTTTACCAAAAAATGAATTTTCGGATAACTGATAATATGATTTCTTGAAGCGAAAGGCATTTGTGAATCGTATTAATACCAAAAAGATAGAATCAGGAAGCCAACCTAAAACATAACGAAAAATGAAATATTTAAACTTTTGACGATTCATTGGTATTGGATCCTGCCAAAGCCATCATATCTAAATCAACATCTTCTTTCCTCTGTCTTCGAATTATTGCTGGATTATAAACCACATTCAAACATCCAACTCCAACAAGCAATGGGGTTACGAATGTCCTTAGAGCAGAGTGGAAGGTGGTATATACTCCGATAGAAAAAAAGATAAACAAAATTGATCTGAGGATAACATTCTTGTTTTTTCGAAGGATATTGAATCCAACCAAAACCAGCAAAATGATATAAGCCAGTCCGAATGAGCCATGTTCAGCTAGTAATCTACTGGCTTCAATGTGTGCAGTGATATCTTCCGTATTTTCCCGTAAATGCTTAGAGGCGGCCACTCCTACTCCGAAAATCGGGTTTTCAGCCCAGAGTTTCAAATCTCCGTTGAATATCTTATACCTACTCGTAGTGATTACATTGAAATCCTTATCCTTGGTGCCTTTCATGGTTCCTACCGTTTCACCAGCATAACGAAGTGCCAGATTCCCACCTGTAATTTCATTAACAGTAATAAAAGTAACAGCTATCAAAATGAAGCCTGGAATCAGGTATTTTCGGACATCGGGTATCCTGTTTCGTATTCGATACTTGCGATCGATAAATATCGTCATTACCGTTAACATGATCACTCCTAGCGCACCTCCAAGCATGCCACCTCTAGAAAAAGTCAACAAACCCTGAAATACGAAAAATACCAGGATTCCCGCATCCAACAATCGGTTACCTGACCAGCGCCAATCGAAAATCCAAAAAATGAATATCAAGAACATTCCTAAACCAATTACTGTAGACACTTGGTTTGGACCAAAACCGCCGCTTGCAGCTGCGTTCGCACCTAAACTGAATTGAATGCTGTCCAAATCAGGAGTTTTGATGAATGTACAAACTAAAGCAGCAAACATTGGATACAACATCAATTTCAAAAGCTTCTTGAATTGATCGAATGACAAGCTCAGACTACTGAAGAAGATAATTGCCAATGCCACATTAATGGCCCCAAGCCCGTTAAATACCACTTCCAGAAAATAAACCTCATCGCTATCGGCAAACAAAAATGAGGGCAATATCATAAACAACATAAGTATTCCGTTGCGCTCCTTATTTGCTCCAGAAAATATCCCAAGAATCAGCAAAAAGAACATCATGTATTTACTAACTTCATAAGGCACATAGGGGAAAGCATTGGAAATCCTGGCAATAAGTTCAAACGATGTCATATAACTGATCACCATGGCAATCGAATACAACCGGTTAGGTACTGATGGTTGGAACATCGCTGTACCAGAGGTAATAGCTACGAAATAAAACCATGCGATAAGCGGCCATGGAGAAAAAGCGACCATAACGCCTAAACCAGCATGAATCAGGAACCAAAACAGAGAACTTCTTGAGTATGCAATGCGATATACCATTAGGCGGGATTCGTACGCATTTCGTTCAATTTATTGTAATATAAATTCCAAAAATGGTTCATATTTATTGAAACATCGAAATTGGATTCGGCATATAGCCGATTCGTAACAGAAATAGAATTGCATTTGGATTGATTTGACAAAACCATTTGCAAGCAATGATGGAGATCGGTTGAGCTTCCATTCTCGAATAAGTATCCGTTAACACGATGGGTGATATTTTCTCGATTAGCAGGCAAATCAGTCACAATCGGAATACAACCGCATGCCATAGCCTCCATCAAGGATGATGAAAACCCCTCGGTGCTTGGAGCTGAAATATAAATCCTACTCATCTTCAACAAGGGAACCAATTCATTTTGATCCAAACGACCATGAAATACAACGCTATCGGCTATTCCCAAGCGATTCGATAATTGCTCCAATGGTTGCCGCTGACTTCCATCTCCTACAATATGCAGTTTGATCCCATCATTGTCTTTTTTTAAAAAGGAAAAAGCTTGGAGTATCAAATCATGTCGATAATACAATTCGAGAGAACGAGTAACAATCATATGTATTGGCTGTACCGGCTTGGATTCAAAGTGTTCATATTTGAAAACAGATAAATCAATGCCTTTGGCACCAACGATGATTTTTGAAGGGTCTGTTCCAATAGATTGCATATGAAGAAGCATTGTTTGACCCCAAGCATGAATCAAGTCGGATTTCCGATAAACCTGTTTCTGAATCCAACCTTTAAAATTTTTTGAAAAAAATGTATTGGGAAACAAATCCGTTGCCCCTTGTTGTGCAACTACCCTGAGTTTGGCCCGTTGGAATAAGGCCAGGAAACCATAGCTAGTGCTTCGCTCAGCCAAAACGATGTCGTAAGCTGGTCCCCGATTTAACAATAAAGAAAACCATTTGAATGAAAATGAAATAATCCTGGATAATCTTGAGCCTTGTTTGGGAAGCTCATAGGTATCTATATCAAGGCCGGATGCAATCTTAATTCCGTCAATCCATGTCTTGGCATCGGCACGGTATGTCTCTCCCATAAAAAGAATACGCATCTTACCGATTAATTGTTATAAATGGATGAATAAGCGTCCATGAATTCCTTTGCTGCGTTTTTCGATTGAAGGTGCGCTTGAAAATGTTTAGCCTTGTCATAAGCGCCTGACAAATCATTTGAAACCTGTTGTAATGCATCAGCAAATGCAATGGGGTCGGTGACCGGCACAACAGTACCATATTTATCCTTACCTAAAATAATCTCACACTGACCGGCATTGGTGGTAACAATGTATAAACCAAAAGAACCATATTCAATAAGCGAAACCGGATACCCTTCACTAACTGAGCTCAGTACACCTACATTACATTGCATTGCGTATTTGGCGATATCATCCGTAGGCCCCGTAACCTTTACCTGGTTGCTCATATCATTTTCTCTGATGAGCATTTGAACCTTGTTGGCGATTTCCTGATCAATGTGGGATCCGACCAAAAAAGCGACAAAAGGAATTCCACGTTCTTTCAGAATCAAAAAGGAGTTTATCAAATTAACATGATCTTTTTGTTGCCGGAAATTAGCGAGATGTAAAATCCGCAAACCGTTGGAAATGAATTCCGATTTCTTTCGGTCAACGGATTCCAAATCCGAAAAATTCTCCAAATAAGAAATTCGTGAGCGCTCACATTTCAATTCCAAAATAGCCCAGCCAAAAAGCCGTTCATTAACCATCACTGCTCCGTAGAACCATCGGGAAAGGAAAATAATCAATGGTCGCGGCTTTGCCTTCACCAAGTTACTCAAGCCGAGATGATGATGCCAAATCACCTTGGCTTTGGGTAAGAATAACTTCGCCAACATGCACCAAAACACGGAAGTGGAATGAGCATGGACCAAATCGGGTTGTTCATTTTTAATCAAGCGTATCAGTCGGAGCAAAGCAGATAAATCTAAAGCACTCCGTTTGTCTAAATACCAATAACGAACTGAATTTGATAATTGAGACTTCAAGATACCTTCAGTTCTGGTAGCAACCAATAAACTAAGATGCCCTTCACGAGCAAAGGCGTTGGCCATGGTAACTGCCATTCGCTCAGAACCACCCAGATTCAAGGAATCAATCACCTGAAGGATCTTCATGACTTTGGAATAGATTGAATTAGCTCTTGAAAAGACTCGAGAGTATATTCCCTACTCCACTCCATGGCTTGGTTACACATCAATTGATATTGTTCAGGGTTATTAATAACCGATAAAATTGATGTTGCCATCTGAGATGCATCAGGTGAGACAAGAATCCCTCGAATCCCATGACCTAAGATATCAGGCACACAACTTACAGGAGTTACAACAGGTAGAGCTCCCCACCACATCGCCTCAGCAACTGATTTGGGCCAGCCTTCAGATTTGGATGGCATAAGAAGGAAATGACTAGATTGATATAAAAAATCCAATTCCTTGCGACTCATATTTCCTTTGCAGATGACTTTTTCATTCAATCCGTTGTCTAGTATATACTTCAATACATTTTCATGCAAAGGGCCGGAACCACAAATTGTCAAAGTAACATTTAACTCCTGTTCATTCAAAATACGACAAACATCAACCGCTACAAAAGGGTTCTTGCCCGAAATCAAAGCACCTGCAAATATCAATTTGATTGGCTTTTCTATACTTAAAGGCCTTGCAGTAAGTGGGAATTTATCATTTTCTGAATAAGTAGCCGTAAAAGCGTTGATTACACATTCATTATCTGACGGCTTCTTACCATAAACCAAAGTAGTTGACTTTCGGGTAAGAAAACAATTGGCAATAATCCATTTTTGAATCCTGTATGTAATCGGTTGACGGACATTCTCAACCCAATTACCTGCAAACTTGAATGATTTGCTCTTCCAAGGGAAACAAATCTGAATCAGACTAGCTAACAAACCCACATTACCAGGACATCGGACATGAACATGCCCTTTTCGAATCATTGTTAAGTAGATTATTAGGATATTAATGGGGATAGTCAACAATGACTTTAATATTGCATCAATCCCTTTGGTAGAAAAGGGAAATAGGCTGATATGATTTATTTGCTTGCAGCGGAATGATTCATCAATCGGATCAATATTACTGGATTGAATACAAGGGGCGACAATGGTAACTGAGTCAAACTCCTCTAGCCAAAGGTTCATCTCTTTAACATAAGGACCATAAGCGAATGTATGGCCATTGCATTTCTTATGAACAACATGTGAGTACAAGAGCAGCTTCATAGCCGTTTCAAAGGCGAAATGATAAACAAGGAGAACCAACCATAGATTCGGCCGATGAATTCAAACAAAAACCTTTTAACCTTTTTTGTAGTGAAGACATTGATGAGTAATACAAATGCGAGTAAGAGCGTGATTGCATGCCATTTGAGAACATTGGTAAATCCAGGATCAGGATGTTTGCAACGCCATACATACCATCCATTTCTGACCACCATTCTGCCATATCGAAAATAATTAGGCCTCCCAGATGGGTCATGGTAGTGGTGCACTTGGGCATTCGTGTTAACATACAACTTACCGAAAGCAGATGCACGAACACTAAAGTCAAAGTCTTCGTACAAACCATAACCAGTAAACCGTTCGGAGAAGGAAATGTGCTTGAATATCCAAGATTTATAAGTAGCTATACCTCCCATGATATGGTCTACGGGATATATGTTTCCATCCGGCGGATATCCATTTCGCCCATGACCAAAGGGTGGGATAATCTCGGGTGGGTAATCTGACATCAACCCAAAATTTTTTCGCAGGATATACCTTAATGGTTCTCTAATGACCCAATCACCCAATTGATAAAATCTTAATTTGCCAAAATCCTGATTATTTTCAACTTTGAAATATCGGTTTTCAACCATATCCAATCCACTGATACCAATGGCATCAGGATATTGCAAAAATGAATACTCTAGACATTCTAGAAAATTCGAATTCAAGACCAAATCATCATCTAAAAATGTTACATGGGTGGCTTGTGTATTGATGAACCGGGCTCCGAAATTGCGTTGTTTGGTCAATCCTTTATTGTTTGAATCGACATGGTGATATTGGACAGAGGTGAACATGGACATCAAATCCACCATTCGTTGATAGTACTCGTTCTCGGAAGCATCTACCACAAGCACTTCATCAAATCTCCTTGACAGGTTGCTTACTGAATCTAAAAGCCGTCGCAGGGATTCGGGCCGATTGTAGGTGCAAATGATGAGGGAGAAGAATGTCATTTAATGCGAACACCTATCGATTTCAAATCCATTGCAAACTTCAATGATTTATTGAGTTGCATCATTCGGTGAGGTAACAATAACAATCGAATAGGTGTTACCCACCACTTACAAGAAGTCAAATAGTTGAAGATGTTTTTAATCTTGTATTCATTTACAGTGATGCTTCCAAAATGTTTCAAAGCATAATACATGATTGTTGGGCTGGGCACTGGTCGGATCCAACCAACTGAACGATTGATTTCCCATGGTTGACGTTTACGCTTGCGGCCAGTAATTTTGGATTGAGCTCCCCAAATTCGATACCCACCTGCAGGTGGTTTGAGATGTAAATTGACCGAAAAGGGATTGTGCAATAAAACAAACCCTTGCTTGACCAAGGAAAGACCGAAATCGCTGTCCTCACCATATCCACCATCGTAATTCACATCATTACCCGGAAGCTTTTCCAAAACCAAACGAGAAATGCAGGAATTGGCATTGTTGAAATTATTGGAGACGGAAGGGGCAATAGGATTGGATTTAAAATACTCGGTTCGCTTATTGTTTAAATCAATCAAGTCCTGTTCCGGATGATCGGCACGTATATCCAAACCATTGCAAGCATCAACCTTAAAGGTCTGCATGAAACGGATATGATTTTCAATAAAATCAGTGGCCAGCCGGATGTCATCGTCGCCAAATACGATGTATTCACCTGTGGATAATAAAATAGCCTCATTTCGTGCCCGGCAGCTCCCTTTAGATGTCTGCCACAGCACTTGCAATTTAAACGGCCATTCGATTTTGTTATATATACCAGGCACCCGACTATTTTCAGGAGTAGCGTCTACAATTATAACCTCAGTTGGAGGATATGATTGCGAAGCCAAATCTTGCAACAAAGTAACTGCCATGTTTTGCCTCATCATCGTAGGAATGATATAGGAAACTGTAGGCTTACCTTGTAAACCATTCAATTCAACAGTTCGGTTATAAACTGAAATTAGATTCCTGTTAAAGTTATTTACTGATTTCAAAAAAGCCCAATGCCATGCGGGATCAAGTAAGCCACGACGTATCAACAAATATAAGGCATGTGGCCAACGGAACTTGCGGATGAAGAATTGGAATATATCAGATACTGGAATGGGCTGAACACGGTTTTCATCTTTAGGGAACAGGCCTTTGCAATACATGGGAACCGCACCATACTTAATCATGTCATAGCCCATGGAAAATGCGGCCATAGTGGAAGATCGATATGAAGGATTGAAACCTTCAAAATGCTCCCAAACCTTTTTCCTGACAACGAAGCCTGTTGGATCCACCCGCCAATTGATACAGGAGTCTAACCCCTGAAAATCCTCAACATACCACCAAGCAATGTGGGTTTGATATACAATCTCAGGGAAAGCATTGCAATATCCACGATCAAATGAACTATGCCAAAGATCACCTGCACCTTCGACTAAACCATCCAACAGTGTAAAATCAGGCTCTCCTGTGTAGAGAAGTGATTCGCCATTTCTAGCCTGGTACACCTTAAGCTGCAATGGACTTCCCAATAACTATTGAATAAAATTGTAAGTATTGGTCTAAGACCACTTTTGAGCTGAATCGCTCCTGAATGGTTTGCCGAGCTGCCATTCCCATTCGATGACGAAGATCAGCATCCATAAGTAATCTGTTGACTTTATCCGCAAATCCTTGGTGATCGGCAGGATGAACCAAAAAACCATTCTGTCCATCTACAATAATCTCGGAGGCCCATCCGATATTGGATGCAACTATTGGTTTACCACAAGACATGGCCTCCAACCATGAAACCGGTAGCGCTTCAGCATAACTTGGATATACACAAACAGCTGAATTTTGAATATATGTAATCAATTCTTGACGTGGCAGTCCTGGTATATACCGCAAATCCAATCCACTAATCGAATCAAATTGATTACGCATGAGACTCCATGTTGAATTGGAACCGGAATCTACATCACTATTATCACGACCAATAATCAAATATTTTACATCTGAATGAGCCTTATGCACCTTTTCAAATATACACGGTAGCTCTAACACCCCCTTTTTACGAGCCAATGTACCGAAATATAGAACAGTTTGATTTACCACATTAGTATCAGCGGGCAAAAAACTATCTGCATCAACGGCATTAGGTATAATTTCCATGCTTCGCTTGGAATGAAACACTTGATTGGTGATATCCGCTGTGTATTGACTTACTGATATCAAATGTTTCGCTAGCGAGAAAGCCCTGTGCTCCAAAAAACGATACCGTAACTGAGCGGATTTTCCCTCCAAGAATTTAAAATAGGTCTCAGAGCCGTTAAGACGCATAACAATAGGACAACTAACTTTTACAAAAGCCGACAACCCAGTCCAATCAGGAACTTCCAATGCATTTAGTTTTCCCTTTCTGACCAACCCATTCACTACTCGTGAGATTTTTTTTCCCGTCAAATATGAAGTTAAGCCAGAAAGCCGCCTCCTTTTAATCATTATGATATTAACACCATCAACAGATCGAACAGCATCTTTATGGTCATTGATTAAAATAACAATAGGTTCAATTTGCCTATCAATTAAACCATGAGCAAAGTCACGGATAGAGGTTCCTATTCCACCATATTGGTTGGATACTCCAGGGTATTCCGTAGTTAAAAAACCAATCACCTACCGAAGCCGTATTTAATTGCTTTTTTCAAGTATTTGAAATCAGGGCGGAAGCCACTGGCATAAATATGATACAACGATGTCAAAGGCAGTCCGTTATTCCTAAAGACATCAACCATTCGATTACCAATCTGAGTGGATAACTGCTGCGCATTCAAACCGCCAAATGCATGCCGAACAAACAAACGATAGGCTTGTAGCAATCGATTAAACTGAACTTGAGATAGCCCCATTTCGCTCAACAAAATTTCAACTATGGAATCTTCTATACCGATAGAAGCGAAATAGTACCGCCTGACCTGTTGGTTCAATTGCATGGCAAAAGTTGGGTCTGAACGATGAAGACTCCCCTTTCTTATCCGGTAACGAACCAGACGATCACTCAAATTAGCCAACCTACCATAGTTTGATAGTCGAACCCACATATGCCAATCTTCACAAGCAATGGGATAATTTTCATCATATTTTAATTGATTCGAACGAATCACATCACCTCGAATCATTATCGATGGATGCACAAAAGAGGCGCTCCAAAGCAATGACACACGGATTGCCTCATCGCTAACAGGATAATCCCAATTGTACGATTTACCGAAATTACCTTGTTGGTCGACCTCCTCCCAATACGCCTGTGTTCCACATAGCACCACATCGGGATTATCATCCATAAAACGAATTTGATTTTCCAATCTATTTGGAAGGCAGACATCATCTCCATCCATGCGAGCAATAAACTCATGACGTAATTGCTGAAGTCCGAGATTTAACCCGTAAACCAACCCTTTGTTGACTTCGTTGCGAATTAGCTTAATACGACGATCATGAAACGACTCAATAATACCGCAAGTATCATCAGTCGAACAATCATCAATTATCAACAATTCAAAATCACGATAGGTCTGATCCAGAATTGACTGAATGGAATCCAGTATGAACGGAGCCACATTATATACCGGCATTAAAATCCCAACTCTAGGATTAGGCATTTGATATCTTTTGTGGATTCCAATCAAAAACCGGAAGAGGCAATTTCATCCAATCCGAAAGAACTGCATAAGCAACTTTTGATTCAGAAATATGCAAGGAATCTTTCAGAGCTGAAAACAAGGTTTCCCAAAACACGATGTGCCATGCAAAGGAATTGAATCCATATTTAAAGAAATTATGAAATGTGCACTTAATTAAAGAACGTATATTCAAGGGAAATGGGTAAAGCTTCAAGAAGAGAACCAAATTGTTCTTCAATTGAAGTCCAAATCGAAACTTCTGATATCCGTCGCTGCTTCTTGCCTCCTTATTTATACGATGATGAACCAAAATCGAAGGCTCATAAGAACAATGATAACCTTTTTCGAATGCCTTTAGTGATACATAAGACTCTTCTCCGTATATATGCATCCACTTCGGAAACCCGCCTGATACCAAATAAGCCTTCCGTGTTATCGCATATCCGCATCCAGCAAATTCAGAGCATGCATATGAATTGCCAATCCCTTTGTCCAAAATTTGTGCTTCCGGGAGATGAAGTCCATTGTATATCCTAAAAGCCAAAATCCCTAAATGGGGATTATTATTAAAGATCTGTATGGTCTTTTTTACAAAGTCGCCGGTAACAGGATGCGAGTCATCATCGAATCCAAAAATGTAATCACCCTTTGCCTTTTCATAAACCAATCTACGAGCGGAACTGGCACCAATATTTTTGGGGAATTCGATCCAAATCACATTTGGGAATTCTGATTTCAAGGAGTTTGTACCATCGGTACAACCATCTAGACCTACAATTACCTCGGTATTTGTATCAATCAACTCCAGCACCTTATCCAATGTAAGCTTTAATTCCGCTTTACGATTATGTGTTACAATACAAATGGAGGCATTGATACTCATGATTGAAGATGCTTGAGGGCATAATTCATATGATCTTCGACCATTCGACTCAAACCAAAATCCTGGCTTGCTCGGCTAGAGGCCATAGAACCTAGTCTTTTTTGGAGTATAGAATCCGCCAATAACTTTTTCAATTGAGCGGCTAAAGCCTTAACATCTCCTTTGGTATAAACTATTGCCGCATCACCCACTAACTCGGGCATGCCACCTGCATCACTAACCACCATCGCCGAACCACAAGCCATGGATTCAATAACCGTAAAAGGACAAGCCTCATACCACAAAGATGGGATTACAACAATACGAGCGCCGCGCATCCAATCGTACTGATTGTTGATATTTCCTAAAAAGCGGACATGGGATGATAATCCAAGCTTCATCACCAATGCCTCAAGCTCCTTCTTGTAGGGACCATCGCCGGCTATCACACAAGTGATTTCCGGAAAATCCTGCTTCAATTCATATACCGCCTGAATCAAATCCTGAAACCCTTTGTCAATGGTGATAAATCCAATGGCAAACAAATCAGCCATAGGTTGATTGACAGTCGATGATGATTTATATAATTCAAAATCGACCCCATTATGTATGGTATGCGAATTGGCCAACCATCGTCCTCCTAATTCCTTCGAAATACGATCCTTAACAAAGTCAGAAACCGCAATGACACCATCTACATGCTTACCATTGATGATTCCTTTCAGGTAATGCCATACACGATACGTAAACGATTTGGGTATACGGGGACGCGACATGTGATCAACAAAAAAAAGTTTGCCAACCTGCGATTTCAATTGGGATACATAGCGCGTGTTGTAAGCAACAAAATGACAGATACAAACAGAAACAGCATAATCATTTCGAAGTTTGTGAATCACACCTGATTCGAAAATCAAATCTGGAATAAATTCGACCTGTATACCTTTCTTTTCATAATGTTCAAATGCTGCAGCCAACGGGAAAAACCAAACGATGCGTTTGCCTTTTGCTTTAACGGCCTTGTCGAACGCCCAAAAAAACCTATCCATACCTCCTATACGGTCGGGACGGATGGGATACATGCAAACTACAGCGATATCAATAGGATTCCTCAAGATGCCCAATCGAATAATTGTTTAACAAATCGCTCGGAAGTTCCCTCAAGTGGTTGTCCAATTTCCAACTCCAAGACCTGCTTTCGCTCATTTTGTTGTTTCATGGGATATTCCAAAGCGCTTCGAAGTGCAACAATCAACTCGTCTGCATTGGCACAAACGGTAACCGCACCCGTTTGTATGACTTTTACATAGTGATCATAGTTCAAGTATTTCCTATCAGGGAACAAACCCTTATCATTGTCAATTGCACCAAAAACAGGATTGATGATTGGCTTGTCCCATAGTGCGAAATCAAGGGACATTGTTGAACACATGTTGACAGAAACACTTGAGTACTTGAGTATTGATTTCAGGCAATGAATATCGTCCAAGGTAGGTACGCGTTGCGACCAAGGTTCAGGATGGCTCGGATTAGATTGTGGCCAATCAGGAACATTCCAAACAATGGCAGGATATTTATCCATCAATTCCTTAAAGCGTGTTGCATCTTCAGCAGGAGAAGTGCGTACCAAAAACAATGTGTTATTTGTCCAACAGTTCGTACTCATGGATGCGGCAATCAAATCAATATAAACCGCATCATTGGGACTGGTAGATAAATCCCCACAAGAAAAACAGATAATTCGACGGTCATCGGAATCATCCAGACCCAAGTATCGATTCAATTGTTCTCTTTTCCAACCATAATTGTCGTAAACATAAGTTTCAAATTGAGGTGTGCCAGTTACAGATACATCTTTGGAAGTTAACTTCGGATAAAACTGTAATAATTCTGACTTCATCAATTCACTCCAAACACAAAAACGGGTAAACAGCACCGGCATCCTACCTTTTGAAGAAAGGTTATCCCAACTGAAAATGTATGCAATAGTGGGTAGGCCAAGTTGCTTTCCAGCCAGAGCCATGGGAGCAATTTGCGGAGGTCGCTGGTGGGTAAAAAACAGCACATCGACATGTTGATCAACCAACGATTGCTTATATTTCTTGGTGATTTCATAATGGCTTAATGAAGACTCATAAATACTACCAGCGTGGGACTGGCGACCAAAGAGAGCCAACAAACGGGCGATGATCCATGAAAT